>CALDTA010000417.1:0-3489 GCA_937924455.1 uncultured Deinococcales bacterium | reverse complement strand
TAATACCGAAGTGAATCATAAATGTCATAATCACAAACATATCGAAGCGTTGTAACTTGTGTGCCCTTCGGTTCTGATGACAACTTTTTCTGCTAATGGATTATGACTTTCTTCTTTCAGTTTAGTATAAGTCAGTTAATCAGCGATGCAGATGTCTGTGAAAACCACACAGTGCGAGTAGGAACGAACTCATTTAGCATAGGTCAATAAAAAGCGACTTCGTGATTGTTAAAGTTGCCTTGATTGTCATAGTAAAAAATAGCAGAAAATATTTTTGGCTGATTTAACCACTGCATAAAAATTTTATCGCCATCCCAAAGGTTGAGTTCGAAGAGTTTATCGTTATCAATCCAGTGAAGCTCACCTTCTGGTGAATCGATTAACTCACCAGAAAATTCTTCGATTGTGTAGATAAACACGTACCAGTCATCAGTACCATCAAACATGGGAAAGGTGATGAATCCACGAAGGGTTGCAGACTTTACCTCTAGCCCTGATTCTTCAAGGATTTCTCGGCGCATACATTGTTCTGGAGATTCGCCTTGTTCGAACTTACCGCCGAGTCCATTCCATTTACCTTCATGGTAATCATTTTTCTTTTTGTTGCGATAGAGCATGAGTGTTTGATGATTTTTTTTGATGTAACAGAGTGTAGCTAGTTTCATAGCCTTTATAGTATCAGGTGTTGAGTTGTTTATAGAATGTCAGTCATTGGTATAATACCGAAGTGAATCATGGATGTCATAGTCACAAACATAGCAAAGTTTCGTAATTTGTGTGCCCTTCGGTTCTAAAGGCAACTTTTTCTGCTGATTGATTATGACTTTTTTCTTTCAGTTTAGTATAACTAATTGAATTGACGTATGATTTGCCAGACAAAATTTCCTTATCGATACCTTATCGATACCTTGTCGGCTTGCTGCTCGTTCATCACATATTTTTTCGAACACGGTATATAAATAACGCCTCAATACGTTAGCATGGACTAGCTTAACGTAACGTAACCTGATTGTCAGGATAGACCCTTATACTCTAAGCTATGCCTACTTTAGCTGTGCTTACTATGCAATTGCAAAAACTAGCTGCCTTATTTATGTTTCGTAGTCTTTTTTGTTTTATGGTTATTTTGATATTCTGCGCCCAACCTTTAGGATTTGCAATGCAAGAACTAAGAGGCGAAAGTATCAGCGTTGTTTACGATGATCCAAAGCTGGATAGCTTTGCAGAAGAGGTTGCGGAACAAGCGAGTGAAGCACTGAATGTGCTGATTGACTTACTAAACTTTAAACCTAGACACGTTACTTTAGTTATAGAAGATACAACAGATAGCTATAATGCATTTGCAATAACCAACCCACATCTCAAGGTTGCATTGCGACCTTTGTTTCCTACAGAGTCGGAACTCGGTTTCCGAACAGAAAATGTACTGTATAGCCTTATGCTGCATGAACTCATGCACACTAATCAGTTGACCTACACAGCAACTGAAAAGACTAATGAGCTTTTGATAGCTGGGGAGCGAAGGATTTTTACTGCTGGTAAGGTTGCGTCTGTGCCTCCTGCATGGTTTGTTGAGGGGATTGCTACATGGATTGAGTCTGCCTACGGTGGAGGTGGTCGCTTAAATGATGCATTTACTACAGGTCTTCTTCAGAGTCTAGCTTTAGATGGCGGAATACCAGCATTAGATGATGTCAGTCTAACAAGTTATTCTCAATGGCCTTATGGGCGAGCACGCTATTTGTTTGGCGTAAGTTTTATTGACTACTTGGTTGAAAAACATAGTTTTGAAACTATCCTTGATATGTTACAGATTTATAACCGTGGCGGGTTAATTGGTGGCATTTTAAATGACTTTAGTTCTGCATGGTTTGCTGTTGTAGGTACTGAGCTAGAAGATGAATGGACAAGCTGGCAAAAGTCGTTAAAGGCACAAACGATAAAACGGGTCTTTGAGTTACCAAGTACTATGAGTGATGTACTTGCTTCATATGCAAGTGCTGTATTGAGTCCAGATGGACAACATTTAGCATGGGTGGATGTTTCTAAGGGAATATTAGTATCGAAGGTTAAGAAAGTATCTACTGATACTGGTTCTTCTAAAGATAGCTTAGAGCTTGTAGATACTGAGCTAGTTTTAGCAGACAGAGCACCAAGTAAACTGAATTGGTATAGCAACAATCAATTGGTGTATAGCAGAACAGTGAGAGATAAGCTCACTAGTTTTCGCAAAGCTTTTTTATTAGATATAGAGACAGGTGAGGAACGGTTGTTTAGCGCTCAAGAGCGTCTTAAGCTTTTAACGCCTAACCTTGCCAGTGGATGTGTTTTTGCAATTCGAGATGTGCGTCCAGAACCATCATTATTGGTTGAGTTATGTCCAGCCGAGGTTGGTGATAAAGCTAGTGTTGTTTTATCACTAGAGGTTTCATCAGTCTGGCAAGCACCAGAGGGTATACATCTATTATCAATTGCTATTAATTCGCAAGGCGACATACTCCTTAGTGTGTGGCAAGAAGGCAAAGCAGATTTAGCCCTGTTTGACAGTGAAACTGGTAATTTGGATTTGCTTATGCACGATGCAGGGCAAGATTTAGAACCTGCTTGGCGAATCAAAGCGTCAGGTGACGCGAGTATAGTATTTCGTTCTGATAGGCATTTGACCACACAAGGTAATGTAGTTTTTGATGTTTATGAGCTCGAGCCTGCCCGAAGTACCCAACAAAAACACCGTCTTACACGTTTGAGTCGAAGCATAGGTGGAGCATTTCAACCTATTAGTTTTGACGATGATACTGTTATCTATAGCACATTAGTGAATGGTGGATTTCAAATTGCAAGCTTAGATACCAATTCTCCAAACCGTATAAGCTTTGTGACGTCGCCTGAAGTTAGTTACACCCTGACTAGAGTGAATAATTTTGAGGAGAGTATTGTTGCTGATAGTACATCCAATAGTTTGATTGGCTTTGAATTGCAAAACTATCAACCTTTAAAAAGTTTGCTACCGTATGCTATTCAGCCTACGCTTTCAGTTGGTAATGTCAATTTAAATAATTTAGCTGACATACAATACTTTTTAAGTGGAACTACCTTTTCAGAGGATATAACAGGAAAACATAGTTATAGGGTGTCAGGCGGTCTCAATAATATTCTAACAGGCTATTTAGGCGGGCAATATCTATTTCTAAATTACACCTATTCACCCACGCCAGTTCTAACGCCTGTTTCACAGAGTCCAGTTGATATGGGCTTGAGTGTTGGTGTGTGGCCGCACTTTCCCTTTGGAGAAGGTGCAACTGAAACAGCGCTTGGTGTCAGAACATTTGTGAATTTGAAATTACCCAATGATAACTTTGTTAGCTATGCAAACCTTAGTGTTGGGCTAATTAATTTTCAATCAAGATCAACTGATTGGTTTGTAGACGCAAGCGCTCGCTTGATGATTTCAAAGCAAAGACGTGATACTTGGGACTATGTCAGTGATGG
>CALDTA010000416.1:0-4013 GCA_937924455.1 uncultured Deinococcales bacterium | reverse complement strand
TATGACCACTCCTAAAAAGAAAGGAAATGCCTTTACAAGGCTAGCAGATACGCTCGAGCTAGATGGTCGCCTAATCGCTATGCTCGGCGCATTAGGGCTTATCTGGGCTGCCTTTCACTTTTTCACAGGTCAACTCGGCTTTGAAAACGGTATTTTCTTGAAACCTAGAAATCTTTGGAACCTATCAGTACAAATGAGCGTTGTCGGTGTCATGGCAACAGGCATGGTACTGATTATTGTTGCAAGACACATTGACTTATCAGTTGGCTCACTCCTTGGCTTCATCGGCATGGTACTTGCAGTCGTTCAAGTAGAAGTACTTGCAATCGGTACCGATTGGAACTGGATGGTCACTGTCCTTCTAGGTTTAGTGATTGGTGCGGTTATCGGTGCGCTTCATGGTGTCATTATCGCATACCTTGAAGTACCTTCATTTATCGTCACGCTTGGTGGTTTGCTTATATGGCGCGGAGGTGCGTGGCTACTAACTAGAGGTCGCACAGTTTCACCGCTTGATTCGAACTTTCAAATGCTTGGGGGGGGTATCGATGGTTCAATCGGCGCATTTTGGAGTTGGGTACTTGCTGGCATAGCTATTGTAGTGCTCATAATATTAGCCTTCACCTCTAGACGCCGCCGTTCAAATTACGGTTTTAAAGTCAAACCTCTTTGGGCAGAACTTTTAGTTATCGCTTTAAGTGTTGCTGCCATTGTAGGTTTTGTTATGGTCATGAATTCATATGACCGCCCTCGTACTGATATTCCACGAGGCATTGCTATTCCTGTTCTCATATTGATTGCCGTAACACTAATTATGAGTATCATCGTTCGCTTTACAAGATTCGGTCGCTATGTCTATGCAATGGGTGGTAACCCCGAAGCAGCTAGACTTTCAGGAATTAACACGAAAGTCGTGACAACTCAAATCTTTATGATTATGGGTGTGCTTTGTGCCATATCAGGTATCATCGCATCAGCACGACTTAACGCTGGCGCTAACTCCACAGGTACACTATCGGAACTCAGTGTTATTGCTGCTGCGGTTATTGGTGGCACATCACTCGCTGGTGGTGTGGGTACAATTCCTGGTGCAATTCTAGGCACAGCAATTATTGCTAGCTTAGCCAACGGCATGGTGCTACTAGGCTGGTCTACTGCCCTACAAAGCATCGTTCAAGGTGTCGTACTTATCTTAGCTGTTTGGCTAGACGTTGTTTACCAGAAACGCAGAGGTAGAGCGTAATGAGAGGTAAAGCATAATGAGTCAACCGCCTTTAGTAGAAATCCGAAATCTATCAAAAGCATTTGGTGGTAACAAAGCTGTTGATGATGTCAGTCTTGACCTCTTCCCTGGTGAAGTTGTGGCTATCCTTGGACACAACGGTGCTGGTAAATCAACCCTAATTAAAATGCTGGCTGGTGCTTACGAAGCAGACAGTGGTGATTTTATTGTTGATGGTGAAAAAGCTGTGATTCGTAATCCACGTGATGCTCGCAAATATGGCATAGAAACTATTTTCCAAACACTAGCTTTAGCAGATAACTTAGATGCACCTGCCAATATATTTTTAGGTCGAGAAAAAATGCGTTCTGGTATCTTCCTCAATGAAGATGTAATGGAAGCTGAAGCTCGTAAAGTACTTGATAGGCTCAAACTAAATCTACCAAGTGTAAAGGAAAAAGTTTCCAATATGTCTGGTGGTCAGCGTCAAGCAATTGCCATTGCCAGAGCACTCTACTTTGACGCTAAGGTCTTAATCATGGATGAACCTACCGCTGCACTTGGTCCACAAGAAACTGCCATGGTTGCATCACTGACTAAACAGCTAAAAACTGAAGGTCTTGGTATCTTCTTGATTAGCCACGATTTACATGATGTCTTTGATTTAGCAGACCGTATCAGCGTTCTTAAAAACGGTAAACTTGTTGGTACAGTGAATGTTGAAGATGTTACCCAAGATGAAGTATTGGCTATGATTATTGCAGGCAAACTACCAAAGGTTTTAGAAAAAGAAAAAGTCTGAAGCTCGCCAATAAACAACTTTCGTTTCCTTCCTTCCCTTAGGTGAGTAATTCACCTAAGGTTTTTTTATTTGCTTATACCGAATCCGACACTATCGTTCATTAATAAGGTTTCAACATAATATTGACCCATGCTAAATGAGTTCGTTCCTACTTGCGCTCCGCTCGTCGATTAACTGACTTGGGTCAGTTAATCGTGAAAACGCTACATAAGTAACCAGCTAGAAGCGTCAGGTACTCAACCACATTCCGCTTTGCAGTTATAAGGCTATAGTTAGATTTTAAATCAGAACAGCTTATAAATTAAGCGGCATTGGTATTAATACTAGCTCGCATAACACAGGCATAGCCCAAGCAATCCAGTAATTGTTTCCCACATAACGCTCGCATAACGCTAACCATAGTACAATTACCCGTTTGACCAGTTCAGCGACAACTGATATTAAAAAGGTATGTTTTAGACGCTAAACTCTAAAAAACTTATGGCTACAGAATAGTATAGCTAATTCAGAGTATTCACCCTTAAAGTTCTACTTGTTAAAGCACTAGTTTATTTAAAGATTATGGGCAAATTTCTGGAAAGCTTAGCTAACTGAATAAATTTAGAAAAGTGGAAAGAGGATCGGGATACATGGCAGCTTCAGGGGTAATAAGGGCAACGAAGTTACAAGATGATTTTATTCAAGACTATGTAGGGAAAGTATCTGAAGATTTAGTAACTAAAGGTTCAAGAACTAATAGATTAGGTTCTGGGGATCTAACTACAGATGTAACTACAATAGAGCCAGCAAGAGATTCGGATAGTTCAAGACAGCGTTTGCGTGTGTTGATGCAGGAATTCAAGGTGCTTTTAGAAAGTCATCAGGAACAAAGCTTGAAATTAGTTAAAAGCTTTGCAACTATCACAAAAGACCGTGACGATATAAACTTAACTGAGATGGATGATGGTTTAGAAGATATCGGTGTAGAAAATATAAGTGATTACGAATCTAGTATGGTTCAACTTACACAGACACTAAGCAATACGCTTAGCACTATGGAGAGTGAGCTAGAAGCATCTTTGCGTAAATCTGAGTATCAGGAATTGTCTCGTCAAGATATGGAGATAGCGCATTTAGAAATGCTCGAGCACCTCGCAAACACTAGCGAAGAGCGCTGCAATACTAACTTTCCAAATTCAAGAACACTTACAAAAGGCAAACATATTGACCGTGTCGGTGAACTCTGTTCCAAAATTGCCCAGACACTTGGGTGTGATGCTGAGTTTATAGATAAAATTGCTGCCTCAGCAAGACTACATGACATTGGAAAAGTGGCAATTCCCGATGCAATATTGCAAAAACCCGATCGTTTAGATTCGGAAGAATATGCAACCATGAAAATGCACACCATTCATGGTGCAGAGATGCTCAACAATAACAGCAGTGAGATTGTACAGATGGCACAGCGAATTGCCTTGAGCCATCACGAAAACTGGGATGGTACTGGCTATCCCTATCAGCTTAAGGAAGAAGAAATAACGCTTGAAGGGCGTATTGTAGCTGTGGCAGATGTATATGATGCCTTGATATCAAGCCGAATTTACAAAGATGCTTGGCCAAAAGACAAAGCAATTGAGCAAATAAAGAGCCGTAGTGGGACAAAATTTGACCCTAAGGTTGTGACGGCATTTCTTGAAGTTATAGCTGAGTAAGGCTTGATTTATACGAATTCATTTCGCCTTACTTATGTTTTGATATCCATTTCATAAAAAACGTTATTGAATGAAAGATATTCATTAGTTTGACTGTCAATTTAAAGAAATTCGTAATTGTTTTGGAGCATCTTATCCACTAACAATTATCTATGCCCCAATGCTCTAAACTTAGGTCAGTTTTGAAGCACTATCTACATGTTGTGGGGACATGTGGAGCTTAAAATTTACCGCAAATTTAATAGCGGTGGGATTGGGAGTGTCGTAAGTTCATCACGGTTGGTGCATGTGCAATAGC
>CALDTA010000415.1:0-5318 GCA_937924455.1 uncultured Deinococcales bacterium | reverse complement strand
CAGATTTTAAGTCTGTCGTGTCTACCGATTCCACCACCTCGGCACGAGGTTGTTTTTAGGTAGAGCGAAGTTAAGTATACGCAGTGATAAGACTTTCGTCAATGGGCGGGTGCAACCTATTTTAGTGAATAATTTTATCTTCGTAAGATTGGCAAGTTCAGTAAGATTGGCAAGTTCAGGAAGCGAACTTGCACCTTGGCGGTTTTTTCACTTATGTTCAAAAACACGCTATGCCTGATAATTTTGTCTATTTCCATAAAGAGAAATGCAGTGCTTGATTTGCTTGATTTGCTTGATTTGCTTGATTTGCACTGCATTTTTAGGTTTTGCCGCTTTTTAGTTTGAGATGTCAATATCACCGAAAAAGCAGTTAGCATTGACCTGTAGGGTTGTTTTGGGGGAATCAGAAGTTCTAGCCTCGTTGCTGACGTCTGCAAAGAAGCTCGAGCTCCGCAACTCCACTCGCCAATCGTGTGGAACTTTGATATCTATATCGCCAAAACCACAGGTTACATCAAGCTTTAGCTTTTCAGGTGCATCCTGTACATCTCGCAAGTCAATTTTTAAATCTCCAAACAGACAGGTCGAGCTACCTCCACCTTCTAAGCTATCTGGGTTGAGCTTATTTGAACTGAACATAACCGTTGAAGAAACACCAGGATCGCTAAAGCGTTTGCCTGAATTTTCGCTTGCTAGACTCTTTGTTGTTGCAGTATTAGCATTAACTCCATCTTTATTAGTAACGTCTTCGAAGTGTGCATCTTGTGTTGAAGCAGCATAATTAGCAGTATCACTGCTAGCATAGTTTCTAGATGAACTACTTGAACCACCTGCGAAGGTGTTTTGAATAGTGCGGCTAATCAGCCTTAAGCCTCTGCTTGCACCTCTAGCAGCAGTTTCAAAAGCACTAGTAATCGTATTACTCGTATCGCTGTTGTTATTTTTGGTTAAGAAGTACAAGCCAGCTAAGACAAAGCCTAAAGGCAAAATAGTTTTAATGATGCCTATCAGGTTAAGAGTAAAAAAGAGTAAAACACCCCCAACACCCATAAAAATTCTGCCTTGTCTTCTATCACCACCAGAGCGAATCTGGTACATGCCAAAAGCAACAAGGATAAGTGGCCAAAAGCTAGCTAAGCTTATATTGAATATTCGAAAAAAGAAAAACAATAAACCAAGACCGATTAAGGTTAGTCCAAGGTTAGATTTAGTAAATTGTTGAAACATCGTGCTAATCGACTCCTAAAGTACAGCTAGTTTAGCGTACAAATGCTTTCATGACATCACACGAAAGTAGGATGTGTGCGCTTATGAAATATTAGGTGAGCTAAGAGGATATGAGATTACATGCTTGTTCTATATTTATGCTTGTTCTTATTTCCGTGTGTATGTCTTTGGAAGCTGATTGCGTTCTACGTTAGACTTTGAACTATGAAGGTTGCCGCACTCATTCCTGCTGCGGGGCGGGGAGAACGTTTAGGAAAAGGTCATAAGGCGCTAGTGGAGGTTGCTGGAAAGACCTTGCTAGAACGTAGTTTAGAAGCCTTTCTTGGCGTAGTTGATGACGTAGTCATTGCTGTTTCTGAGGATATGTGGGCTGCTAGTGACGAAATTGTGCAGGGGAGAGCAAAGCTTGTGCTTGGTGGTGCAACAAGACAAGCAAGTGTTTACGCATTGCTAGAAGCAACTGATGCAGATATTGTATTGATTCATGATGCAGCAAGACCCTTTTTGAGCAAAAAAATTATTACAGCGTGTATTGAAACAGTCAAAGACGTAGGCGCTGCAACGGTTGTGAAGCCTGTGGCGGATAGTCTGATAATGACGGCTGATGGTGCGTCTGTAGATAGAGATTTGCTGAGTGCTGTACAGACACCGCAGGGTTTTAAAAGAGATATGATTCTCAAAGCACATGAAACGGCTATGCAAGGAAATGTTAGTGCAACTGACGATGCAGGATTGGTCAGGGCTATCAATCAAAAGGTTGCTTTAGTAACGGGCAATAATTGGCTGATGAAAGTAACCACGCCAGAAGATTTAGAGATTACTACAGCCTTAGCTACGCTTTGGGATAATGAAGTTAGCTTATGAAGCTAGATGCACGGTTAAAGGCGGTAGCTAATTTTGTTGTAGTAGCTAAGGCAGATGTTAGTGATTGGACGCACGTTGATATAGGCTCTGACCACGGACACCTTTTGAAGTCGCTTTTAGAACAAGGCACAATTACGAAGGCAATTGCTGTAGAAAAGAATGAAGCACCCTTAAAACGAACAGAAAAAGCCTTAAAAGGTCGGGAAGCCACGTGCTTTCTTGGTGATGGTTTTGCACCAATGGAAAAGGGAGTGGCAGATAGTGCCAGTATTTGTGGTCTAGGTGCAAGTACCATTTTGCAAATACTCCGAGCAAGTCCAGAAAAGATTCCTAATCACCTGATTCTTCAGGCAAACAAACAGTCAGATAAGCTCAGACGTTGGGCATATGAGCATGGCTACCATTTGATTGATGAATGTATGGTTGATGGGTTTTGGAATTACGCTATTTTGCTGTTTGAGAAGAAAAATGATACTGATAGTGCGTATTCAAAAGCTGTGTTTTCAAAAGATAAGCTAGATTTTTCTTTAGAAACGTTATTCAAGTATGGTCCACACTTGCTTGAGAGGCGTGATGCTTTATTGTTACAAACGGTCAAATCCGAATATGAGCATTTTAAAAAGATGGATGCTGCAAATGATGCTGTAAATAAGGCAATAAAAGCGCAATTATACGAGATTAATCAGGTTCTAGACTATCTTTCTAGGTTCTAGACATCTTTCTTGAGGATTTCTTGAAGAGGCTTTATGAAAGAGATTGCACTGAAAAACCCTATGGCATAAGGTTTCTAGGTTAAACATTAACGAATAATGAGTAAAGAGTTCAGATTATAGACACTTGAGTGTATGTTAGTATACATTTACCTTGAAGGAGGTAAAAATTATGGATATTATGTCATTATTAATCCCTATTATTACAGGTGGTGTTGGCGGTAATGTTGCTGGCGCGTTGATGAAAAAATCTAGCTTAGGTTTAGTTGGCAACACTGTTGCTGGTATTGTTGGTGGTGGCGCTGGTGGTACAATTATTAATCAAATCACAGGCTCAGGTGGCGAACCAAGCGGTATGTTAGGTGCTGCAGCTGGTTCTCTTGTTGGTGGCGGTGGTTTGATGGCAGTTATTGGTGTCGTCAAAAACATGATGAACAAGAACTAAAGATAGCTCAAAACTTTAGAATTAAAGCTAAAATTAAAGCTAAAATTAAAACAGTGGTGGATTCGTCCATCACTGTTCTTTTATGTTTTTGCTTGCTTCTTGAGTGTTTCAGGAACATGTTTAGCAAAAATATAAGCAGAACCAAAGCCAACAGTGGCTATGACAAATGCAGCAAGGTTCAGGCTCAAAGCTTGAGCTACAAAACCAACTACAAGTGGCGCACCTGTCTGCCCTGTATCGCCTAGAAAGCGCCATGCACCTAAAAACTCACCTTGACCTTTGCCTTTTACATCTTCAGGGGCTAAATCTGCGCCTAAAGTCATCATGGTTCCTGAGCTTATGCCATTGCCAAAGCCCATTAGGCAGGTCGCAAAAAGTAGTGAAAAATAGCCTGTGCTAAAAGCGACAAGTATCATGCTGAAGCCTTGAATGATGAAACTTGGCACAATTGCAAATTTTCGACCAAACCTATCCATGATGATGCCAGCAGGCACAAAGAGCGACATGTCTATGCCAGACGCTATGCTCATGATATAGCCAACTTCATCAACGCTTAGTCCTAACACTTGGCTGCCATACAGTGGGATAACTATGTTTCGTCCATGACGAATCATCTGGGCAAAGAGTTGTCCAAAGCCTGGTGCTCCGAGCAAGGTATAACGATGTTCTCTTAAGGTTAGCGCTAAATTTTTGAAGGCTGTTAAAGGAGATAGAGGTACTGTTTCTGGGTTACTTTTCAAAGCATTTTTTGGTTTTTTACTAACAAAAAATAAGACAAGAAAAAAACTTAAGAACATAATGCTTGCTGCAACGATGAATGGGACTCTTAAACCAAACTCTGCTGCTAATAAGCCGCCAATTGCAGGTCCAGCAAAAAAACCTATGCGAACCACACCACCAAGCGTTGCTATGGACTTGCCACGATTTTGGTTTTGACTTTGTTCTCGAATGTAACTGTAGCGGGAAATGTTCCACAGAGCCATGCCGATGCCAGTGAAGACTCTAATGATAAGGAGTAGGACAATACTCTTAACCCAAAAAAGTAAGCCTAGGCATAAGGCAACTAAGGCAATGCCAACCAGCATAATGTTTTTTCTATCTATACGGTTGAGTAAAGCACCTGCTGGAATATCTCCAATGAGTAAACCAAAACCATCTGCTGCAAGAATAAGACCGATATAAATTAAGGAAGTTGTGAAGCCTTCAGCATAGATTGGTAAAACTGGGAAGAGTAGTGCCAGTGCCAAGGCAGCGATCAGGCTAGGTAAGTAAAAAGAAAAGCGTAACTTATCTGCTAAAGGCTGTTGAGGGGAGTTTAATTCACTCATCTTGTTTTGCTCTTGTTTTGCTATGGTTTGTGTATAGGTTACAAATGAAAATGAAAGGGGCAGGAGGAAACATGTTTATTAAAAAGTTTCAGATGTTAAGCTTTGGCTTAATTGTGTTGTTGCTCAGTGGTGGTCTAAGTAGTTGTGCTACGTTGCAACAAGTTTTGGTGGATATCGTAACACCTGAACTTACTGTAGTCGGAAGCCCATCCATTGTAAAAGCTGAATTGCCTTTTATTGGTAGTGGAGAAGTGGTGGTGCGTGTACCAATGGAAGCTTATAACCCTAATGCAGTCGGGCTCGAGCTCACAGCCGTAGATCTTGATTTATTTTTACAAGAACGCAAATTTGCCGATGGAATTTTTGAAAAACAATTCACAATTGATGCCAATAACCGCAGTAGATTTGATTTAGACGTGAGCGTTCCCATCACCACAGTTCTTTGGGAATGGCAAACTTTAACAGGGTTAGCTGCTGGAGCACCAACCAGAGTGACTGTAGACGCAGGTGTTACTGTGCAAGCATTTGATATTATTAAAGTGTCTGCGAAAACAAGAATTTTTGATGCCATAGTGAGTAGTCAGTAGCTAGGAGCTAATAGATAGTGGGTAGCTAGATAGCTGCTTGAAAATACTTAAAATTTAAGGCATAATAATACATATGCCTAATATCACTAATCTTCCCAATGAGGATGTTGAAAGACAGCTAGCAGAAAGACAGTTAGCAGAAGGTGCAGCTTTACAG
>CALDTA010000414.1:0-4807 GCA_937924455.1 uncultured Deinococcales bacterium | reverse complement strand
TTCCACCACTAAAACCGTAAATTGGCGTCCTTGCTGAAGATTGTTCAAACTTGTCAAAGAAGTATCTGGCACAGTCATCATGATAGCAAGATTAGCCCACTTTTGTTTGCTTTTTGTTTGCTTTTTGTTTGCTTTTTGTTTAGAGGTTGCTTTTTAGAGAGTGTGCTTTAGAGAGTGCTCGGATGCTTCCATAAATTGAAACATGTGAAACACAAAATGTATAACAGCAAGTCTAGAAAAACAAATATTGAAAAAGATGATACAGATACCCTTAATACCCTTAGCATGTTTTTCGCTCTACTAAAAAAGGTCTTCATGTTTGGCGTATCTTCTAAATCGAATACCCTTATAGTGTTCACACGGTCTTAGTTCACACGGTCTTAGTTCACCCAGTCTTAGCTCATCACAGGTCCACACAGTCATAGTTTACATAGTTTGTAAAGAGTTTGTACTAAGTCCAAGATAATGGTATACCCTGTACCATGGGCATCCTCAAAATCTACAACATCAGCCTACTCGGTAGTCCAAATACTAGTAAAACTCCTAACAGCAATACAACTGTAGCTAAAAATTGGATAGAAATCCCTAATGCAGTATTACTCTGTGAAAATAACAAAATTGTTTTTGTTGGCAACACAGCAGACTATGCAGCATGGCTATCACAACAACCCAACCCTGAAATATATCAGAATCCAGATCAAAGCTTAGATGCTCAAGGTTGTGTAGTGATACCAGGGATGGTGAATTGCCACCATCACCTGTACCAAACGCTCACACGAACCATCGGTACTGCAAAAGGTCATAAGCTCTTTGATTGGCTCAAACTGCTTTACCCTGTATGGGCAGAACTAGATGCCGATGCAGTCTATACCAGTGCCAAAGTTGGTTTGGCAGAACTCATCTTAAGTGGTTGCACAACCGTTGCTGACCATCTCTACCTATACCCAAATGACAGCCGTATTGATGATGAAATAGCAGCAGCGCAAGACTTAGGCGTTCGCTTTCACCCAACTAGGGGCAGCATGAGCCTTGGCGAAAGCCAAGGGGGTCTACCACCTGATAGAGTTTGTGAAAATGAAAAGGATATCCTTGCAGATTGCATTCGAGTCATCGAACAATTTCATGACGCACGCGAAGGGTCAATGCTACAAATTGGTATTGCACCCTGTTCACCTTTTAGCGTCACTGAAGACCTAATGCGTGAATCCGCCAAGCTAGCTAGACAGTACGATGTGCATTTACACACTCATTTGGCAGAAACTAAAGATGAGAATCAATTTTGCCTAGATATGTTTGGTAAACGCCCAATTGACTATGCTGAAAGCCTCGGTTGGATGGGAGACGATGTTTGGTTCGCACACATGGTTCATCCAAACGATGATGAAATTAAGCGCATGGGTGAATGCCGCACAGGTATTTGCCACTGTCCTAGTAGCAATATGATTTTAGCCTCAGGCATTGCACCTGTGCGAAAAATGATTGATAACAATGTTCGTGTTGGACTAGGGGTTGATGGTTCTGCTAGCAATGACGGAAACCATATGCTCGGTGAAGCAAGACAGACTATGCTACTACAAAGGGTAATGGCTGAAGCAGACACTATGTCTGCCCGTGAGGCGCTTACCTTAGCAACCGTAGGTGGTGCAGAAGTACTAGGACGTCAGGATATTGGACGCTTAGAAGTTGGCATGATTGCAGACATTGTTGCATTTCGAATTGATGATTTAGCTCACGCAGGTGGACAGCTCGATTTATTAGCTTCGCTACTTACTTGTGCGCCACAACAAGTTCACCACTCAGTTATCAATGGCGAGGTGGTTGTAGAAGATGGCATATTACTTAGTACAGATTTGGATGCATTAACAGAAAAACATAATGCAATCAGCAAAGGCATGTTACAGCGTGCAGGGCATATGCGATAAAGCTAACAACCTTCAACTACAATCTTTTTCAAAATAAATACAGCGCTTTTCATCTAGTGCCTTCAATGCATTTTCAATCGTCATTGCAAAGCCTTTTTTGAGCAAAGGTCTCGCTTTTTCGAATGTCAAAAATGCGTGTGCTTCGATTTCTGCATCATGATAGTGAATCGCATCCATCTGCTCTTGAGATAAAACCCCACCGTCAAACATAAAGCTGAGACTCTCTGTGTTGTCTGGGTACGCATGGGTATAGACCATCACTAAAAGGTCTTGAACAGATAGCTCTAAACCGATTTCTTCAAAGACTTCTCGCTCGCTAGCTTTCTTTGGTGATTCATCAGCATCCACTACACCACCTGGCACAAGCCATGTCTCTCGGTAGTTTGGTTTTACAAAAAGGACTTCGCCAACTTCGTTGCGAATGATAGCGCCAGCAGACATACGCTTTTTTGGCAAGCTATGCAAGAATTCCATTTGTGGTAATAGTTTTTTTGTCATGAAAAAAGCTGCGACCCAACTTACATGGCTTGAGTTGGATCGCAAACGGAGAAGAATGTGAAAGTCAGATATAATCCAACGTCACACCGTCCAATAAATTGGACTAATTGTAGACTACTCTGCTATGCATAAGGTAAACGTAAAATTTACAACACCGTGACAAAGATGTGAAAAACTTCGGTTTTGCTCATGAATCGCTAAAAGCTCTTAATATTCGCTCATGTTTCGGAAACATGAAACAATGTGTTATGCCGACAAAAATCTTTCAACCGACAATTATTGAGTCAGCAGGTAATAAACCTAAGCGCATCGAAGAGTTTATTGGTCAAGTGAATTCGAAAACCGCAAGCATAAGTATTGCCAAAATGACGAGTCCAGGGGGCTGGCTCGAGCCCGGCCAAACACCCGAGTTCGACGAATACACCCTAGTCCTCAAAGGAACCCTACGGGTAGAAAGCAAAAACGACACGGTAGATGTACACGCTGGCGAAGCCATAATCGCCCATGCTGGTGAGTGGATACGCTACAGCACACCAAAGCCAGAAGGTGCAGAATACGTAGCCGTTTGTCTACCTGCTTTTGGCATGGATACTGTACATAGAGATGATGAAGAATAAATTACCTTATAAAAAACTAGCAACGTATTGCTAACAAAAACCACCTCGTTGTATAAACTCATTATCTTGTTCTATGAATTCATTATTAAGATAGAGTCATAATTACATAGTCCTCTATTAAGCTTTTCTGTTAGTCTAATCTCATCAACCTAATACCAGTCCGACACTGCGATTAAGTAACTTACATTAGTTACACTTATACTTAGGATGGATGGGGGATGGATGGGGCTAACCTATGAAAGATGCATGTATAAGAGAAGTAGAAGAATTGCACGAATTTTTCCAAGCTTGGTTCAATGGAAACGTAGATCAAACTAGCGGTCAATACTCCAGATTCAGCGATGTACTACACGCTGATTTCTTAATCATTGCACCAAGTGGTATGCAAACAGACAGAACACAACTTACTGGCAGCCTCTATATGATGCATGGCAAACGTCCAAACTTAAAAATTTGGATCAAAAATCCTGTATTTAGACTATTGAGCAAAACCACTGCAATGGTCACCTATGAAGAATGGCAGCAAGAAAAAGAAGAATCACCACCACAAGGTCGCATCAGCACTGCTCTATTTGAAACCTACTTGAGTTTACCCAATGCCGTATCTTGGCTTTATGTACATGAAACTGCCTTACAAACCACGACTGCACAAGCAGAAGATGTAAACACTCTAAACGAAGATAGTTTCAATAGTCCTAAAAGGAACGAATACTACACTTAATACATACTACACCTAATACACGGTGTAGCTCTTAAAGCATTACCCTATACTTAAATAAAGTTACTGCCTTTGTTCCCACCTTTTCTAAAGGGGGGCTAGGGGGGATTCTGCCTTTAGCTAGTCTCTAAGCATTAACCACCTATCAAACATATATCAAACACCCCCTTTGCCCCACTTCAAATATGATTATTTAAGGTATACTCTTGTGTTTATGGTTTATGGGTGTTGATTCACCTCCTGATTTACCTCTAAATCTATCAATCAAGTCTATCAATCAAAATGAGGGGACTGAGACTACAGTTATGGCTCAAAAACACATCACCATCCGCGGTGCGAAACACCACAATCTACAAAATATTGATGTAACCATTCCCAGAGATAAGCTAGTAGTGATAACTGGTGTCTCTGGTTCAGGCAAATCCAGCCTCGCCTTTGACACTATCTATGCAGAAGGTCAAAGACGCTATGTAGAAAGTTTGTCAGCCTATGCTCGTCAGTTCCTTGGGCAAATGGAAAAGCCAAAAGTAGATTACATCGGTGGTCTCTCCCCTGCAATCGCCATTGAACAAAAAACAGTTTCTAAAAATCCACGTTCAACCGTTGGTACAGTCACCGAAATCATGGATTACTTGCGTGTGCTTTTTACAAACATTGGGCAACCGCATTGCCCAAATTGTGGCAAGGCAGTCTTTGCACAGAGCGCACAGCAAATTGGTGAACAGATTTGTGACTTTGAAGCTGGTACTCGTTTTCAATTGCTTGCACCTGTAGTACAAAACCGTAAAGGTACGCATGTAGACGTGCTTAAAGGGGCTCAAGCAGAATGTTTTTCCAGAGCACGTATCAATGGTGAAACAGTTCAACTAAATAACAGCATTAAGCTGGAAAAGAAAAATAAACATAGTATAGACATCATAGTTGATAGACTTGAAATTCCTGAAGAAATCACTGAAGAGTTTCTATCTCGCCTTACGGACTCTGTAGAAACTACCCTTCGCACTGCTAATGGTTTGCTTATTGCAAGCATTGTAGATGGCAAAACAACCAAC
>CALDTA010000413.1:0-12547 GCA_937924455.1 uncultured Deinococcales bacterium | reverse complement strand
ATGGTACTCACATCAATCAGCACGCTACCAGCTTTCATAGCGTGTGCTGCGCCATTCTCGCCAAAAACTACTTCGTAAACGTCTGGCGTATCACTAACATTAGTAATAACAACATCAGCACCATCAGCCGCTTCTTTTGGACTTGCAGCACCAGTTGCCCCTGCTGCAATCGCATCCGCTTCTTTAGAACGTGTGCGGTTGTGAACGACAACTTCGTAGCCAGCTTTTGCAAGCAGTGATGCCATAGGAGAACCCATAGTTCCCATTCCGATAAATGCAATTTTCATGATTAAACCTCGCTTTTGGATATGCCGATATTCTAACCTATGACGGCATTGTAGGGGCTAGGCAAGTTTAAATGTTGATAAATACTATCAATAATTGCATATATTCACTAAATCCGAAACTTACTTGCGTGAATTGCTTTTGTTTTTATGTATCTATGTCTTTGACTATGGTAATATGGCATAATTCTTGCATATTATGCACAAATAAGGTATTGTCTTTAGGCAAACAGTGCATAAAATACTAATTTATGCACTAAATTATGGAATGAGGGTACTATGCTAGCTCATCAATCACCAAATAACCTAAAAACACGTTTAGATGCAGGACTGTTTTCAATTACTGCAGAAATAGAACCGCCAAAGGGTAGCAATCCACAACATGCCTATGAACAAGCAACCGCACTTAAGCCTTATATAAATGCTGTAAACATTACAGATGCGCCAATGGCAAACTTACGAATGAGTTCGATTGCACTTGCCCACTTGTTACAAACCAATTGTGAGGTAGAAACAATTTTTCATTTTACCTGTCGTGACCGCAATGTAATTGCACTACAAGCAGATTTACTTGGGGCAGCAGGCTTGGGTGCAAACAATGTACTGATGCTTACAGGTGATCCACCAAGCAGAGGTGACCATCCAGAAGCCCAAGGTGTTTTTGAAGTAGATGTTGTCGAGCTTATCTCTATGGCACGTAATTTGAATCAAGGCAAGTCTTTAGGAAAAGATTTAGAAGACAAAACAAACTTCACTGTTGTTGCTGCTGCAAATCCAACAGCTAAAGATTTAGTTGTTGAAAAGAGCAAGATATATGCCAAGTTAGAAGCAGGTACGAATCTTTTTCAAACACAGCCTGTATTTAGTGTAGAAGATGTTGAGCGTTTTCAAGATAGCTTTGACAATGACTTACCTGCACCTTTTCTTTATGGCATTTTGCCACTGCGTAGTGCAAAAATGGCGCGCAATATGGCGAAGTGGTGCAATGTTCCAGATAGTTTAGTAGATAATTTAGAAGCAGATGGTAAACAAGCAGGTATCAACCATGCAAAAACCCTTATTCAAGATTTAAAAGATTTAGGTGTAGCAGGTGTTCACCTATATCCACTCGGTCACACAGAAGATGTTCCTGAAATTATAGATAGTCTTAGTGATGAAAGTGCAGTAATCCAAGATACTGGAATGACTAGTAAATTTAGTCACCTAAACAGTACTAACCTGAACAGTGTCAGTAATATCTATGAACAAATGTTTGCACCTCAATAGATAAGTTTTCATCATAGAGTTAGCTATAGAGAGGACCTAAGACAGGTTCTCTCTTTTTTGTGAGGGTTTTTTTGTTAGCTGAACGTAAAAGAGGTGTTAGCTAAACATTTCTGAATAGGCTTTGTTGTGAGTAGTCCATTAAGTTCTATTTAGGGAATTGCTAGTACTTTCGCTAACGAAAATCCTCTAGTATATTTTTTGTAAGCGTTAAGTGACGAACTTAGAACTTACAGGGCAGCGAGGGCAGCAACTTCTTTTTCAAAAATTCAAGCAGTTTTAGAGATTTTGCTATTTAAGCTATTAAGTACTTTCAGTCTTTTGGTTGAGATGTCTAACTACCTTTATTCAGTCTTTATTCAGTTTTTATTCAGCATAACGGCTTGAGTAAAAACAAAAAGCGAACGCTACATATTTGGGGTATGTAGAGTGCAATTGTTCAAAAGGTATTGAAGATATTAAAGGTATAGAAGATATTAATTGGCTAGACTCTAGAAGTAGAGTTAAAGAACAGGGTTAAAGAGTATAGTTAAATCTATATTTTCTTTTGTCTAAAACCAGTTCTATTCAAGATATAGCCAAGCAATCAAAACTTAGGGGAATGTAAGCAAATTCAGTACTAAAACATTTAGTACAAGAACCTTGGAGGAGGTTTATTATGAAGAAGGTTATTTTAGGAGCTATTCTTAGTTTTGCAATTGTTGGTTGTGGTACAACACCTGTTATCAATACAGATGTAACACCAGATATTCAAACTTCGGATATTCATAGTATTGTTGCTTCAAAAGCACTTACACCTTTAGCAACATACAATAGCAATCTACTGACTAATGGCGGTTTTGAAGATGATTTGAATGGCTGGGCAGGTTGTGATACTGGTGTAATCAGCAACTCAAGTGATTCACACTCAGGTCATAATGCAGCTACAGTTGCGAATAACTGTTTCTTTCAGTCTGTGAATGTAGAACCAGGAAAACAATACACCCTTTCTTGCTATATTAAAGAAACACAAGACAGTGGTTGGACAGGTATGGGCTTTAACTTTACAGACATCAATTGGAATATTATTGGTTCAGAAGTTTCTGTAGAAGCTGACGCTGTTGATTACAAGATTTCAAACATCTCTCGTGAAGCACCAGCACATGCAACTTACGCAACTATGTGGGTTTTCAGCAGTGGTATGGCAAATGTTGATACTTGCGAAATCGTTGAGGGTGGTCTAACAACACCTGGTCCAACAACACCTGGTCTAACAACACCAATGCCAGTTGAGCCAGACATGCCAGAAGACGAAATGCCAGTTGACGAAATGCCAGCTGAAGAAATGCCAGTTAATGAACCAACACCTGAAGCACCAGCACACGTAGAGCCAGAAATGCCAGCAGATGAGATGCTAGTAGAAACAGATGCACCTGTCTTAGGTACTTCTATTACGGATGTAGCAATCGAAGCAGGTTTAACAAAGCTTGTAGCTGCGCTGAAAGCAACAGGTCTAGATTCAGTGCTTGCTCAAGACAAAGAGGGTCCATTCACAGTATTTGCTCCAACTGATGAAGCTTTCGACTCAATCTTAGCGACTTTAGGCATTACATTTGAAGAACTTGCAGCAGATGCTGAGTTACTTAAGCAAATCTTGCTTTACCACGTCATTTTAGACGAACTAAGCCTAGAAATATTGGAAGAAGCACAAGCTGAGCATGATACACGTGTTGAAACTATGTCATTCCTTGAAGATATTGACTTTGGTATTTTTGATGGCATTCTTTACCTAGATGATTTATCAGGTAGAACGATCACAGGTCTAACTACAGACGTAGGTGCAAGCAACGGTATCGTCCATGTAATTGACACAGTTCTTCTACCACCTTCAATTCAAGAGGCACAAGCTAAGTCGAACTAAATGAATATTAAAAAGTAAAATAGAAAAGAGGTGTTGTTGAAAAACAGCACCTCTTTTTTTCTCATTCTAACGTTTTTTGAGTCCACTCTCTGACAGCCAATAATTTCTTGAAGCAATCCCCCCTAGCTCTTAATAAGGGAGGAATCTTGTGAAAGTCCCCCTTATCAAGGGGATTTAGGGGGATTTATTGAAGTGCATACCCATAGGACTCAGAATCCGTTAGAGTCAGCTTTTTTATGTTTTGTTAGACGAAGCTATCGTCAGTTCACTTTATCGCTTTGCTCGCTCTCTGCGTAAAAAGCGTCCACTACCAGCATCAGCTAAAAATTCACCGTCATCTACAATCAGGTGTCCTCGTCGAAAGGTTTTCACAGGTAAACCACGAATACGTTTACCTTCATAGGCATTGTAGTCAACATTCATGTGGTGTGTTTTTGCACTGACTGTTTTTGTAGCTTTGCTATCCCACAGCACAATATCTGCATCTGAGCCAACGGTAATCGTGCCTTTACGAGGGTAGAGTCCAAAGAGTTTTGCAGGGTTAGTGCAGTTGAGCTCAACCCATTTGTTCATGCTGATTTTGTCTTTGCGAACACCTCGGTCGTAGGTCATATACATACGGTCTTCTATGCCGGGCATACCGTTTGGAATTTTAGAAAAATCACCTTTGCCTAAGTCTTTTTGACCTTTGTAGTTAAACGAGCAGTGGTCAGACGAAATGACCGAAAGTGTGCCATCTGTTACAGCATTCCAGAGAGCTTCTTGATCGTGCCTGCTACGAACAGGGGGACTACAAACATATTTTGCACCTTCAAAGCCTTGACGCTCTAAGTCTGTTTGTAAAGTCATAAAATAATGAGTACAGGTTTCACCATGAACATTTAAGCCTTGTTTTTTACCAAGTCGTAGTTGTTCAACAGCCGATTCACAAGTCATGTGAGCAACGTAAAGTGGGGCATTTGCTAGACCTGACATGGCGATGGCTCTACCTGTTGCTTCTGATTCGCATAAGTGTGGTCGGGTGCGACCGTGCCATGCTGGACTTGTGTTGTTTGCTTCTAAAGCTTCTTTTACAAGCGTATCAATCACATCACCATTTTCAGCATGAACCATGGTCAAGATGCCACTTTTACCTGCAATACGCATAGCTTGAAAAAGGGTGTCGTCATCAACTTGCGAGACACCTTTGTGAGCCATAAAAAGTTTAATAGAAGTTACACCCATAGAGGGTAACTTTGGTAGTTCTTGTATTGTCTCATCATTGAGGTCAGTGATTGCCATATGAAAGCCGTAATCTATACAAGCTTTGTCATCGGCTTTGTTATGCCACGTTTCTATACTTTTAGCAAAGCTTTCACCTTTACCTTGAATACAACAATCAATATGTGTGGTTGTGCCGCCGAATGCTGCTGCTTTATGACCTGTATAGAAATCGTCGCTTGGAATAGTGCTACCAAATGGCATAGCCAAGTGCGTATGAACATCTATACCACCTGGGATAAGATAATTCCCTCGTGCATCTACAATCTTGTCTGCTTTGCGCTCGAGCGAACTACCAATTTTACTGATGCGCTCTCCTTCGATGAGGACATCTGCTTTGTAGGTCTCACCTGAGTTAACAATTGTACCGTTTTTAATGAGTGTTGAAGCCATAGAGTATCCTCCTTTAGATAGCCTACCTCTGAGTTATCTTTCTAGTTATAGTTCTATATCAACTTTTTGTAACACATTATTTGTAGTTTGTGTAAACGTAAGCAACATATATGCCTGATATAAAATATCTATGTCTATTTTTTTAAAATACACTTTTTGCATCTCCAAATATGCTAGCCATGCTGTTTAGTGCCGCACTGTTAGTATAGAAAAACTAAATTCGCTGACTCCATTTGTTTGAACAAATGTTTGAACAAAGTTTTGGATTTGATATATTGGTTTTACTACTATAACGACATAGATGCATAACAGGTTTTTAGCAATCTATGTCTTCTATAAAATTAATATTAAAAGCTCGAATTAGCCCCTCTTTAACTAAATCTTGCCATAATTTACAGCCCAAACTCTCTGTAGGGGTGTTAGAGCATTTTTTCGCAATCAATTAGGGTATCTAAGCATTGTAATTAAACATGTAACCTGTCTTGTCTAAAGTACAGAGAATAAGTACTGTGTATCGAAAGTATATCGAACCTGTGTATCAAAAATAGCTAGCAACTATCTGTAGAGCTATCCAGACATAATCGACACGCTAGGATTGCGAAATAACAACTTGAAATTTATATAGATGCCAAAAATGACATTTTATAGTGGTGATAACCCAAAAACTTATGACTTTTATTATAGCCTGATTTATACCACAAGGTCAACGCTTTCATAAAATGACAATATAATTTAAGCTCCGAAATATAAAGTTTAACAATTTACTATATTTTTAGAACCTATCATAATTGACTTATTTTTAATTTGCGTTTTACTGTATCAGCGTTTCCACGAAATAACTGTACACACTGAGTGGCTTTATTCTCACTCGTTACGAAGCTCGCCGATTAACTGCGACAGCAGTTCATCGTGGAATTGCTTGTATGTTGCTAACTTTTGGCAGTTGTTAGATTTCAAAGAACTATTACGTCATAAGAAATATGTGGAGAAACTCTGTTGTGGCAAACTCTGTTATGACAAACTCTGTTATGACAAGCAAAGTAAACATTTCGAAATAGTTAGCATAATATTATCGCCTAAATACGGAGCGTGGCATAAAACTTTAGGTTTTGAAGATAAATACTTTTCCAGATAAAGCTTAAAATGAAGAAGGATATGCCATTGCTTAGTAAGTTAGCAAGCTTGCTTCAATCTAGAACGGACTTTATCTATGCTTAGATATCTTATTTTAGTATTATCCTTTTTAACGCTTTTTAGTCTGAGTCATGCAAAAAATAGTTACTTCCCTAATGCTCCAGATTTAACTTGGACCTATAGCAATGGTGAAGAGCGTCGGATGACTGGACCTTACCAGTATGAGGGTTTACCTGTAATGGTTGTCACAAGGTATTTGAATGATACGTTGATATTTGATGACTATTTTGTCTATACCGAGGAAGGTGTGTTTACCATCGGTGTTGCAGTTGCTGGTGGCGAGCTACAACTTTTTGACCCGCCATTAATTGTTTATGAGGGTTCACAATTAAGCCCAGGACAATTTTGGGAGAGTACGACTGTTTACCGTGAGCAAGAAATCAAAGTGCGTACGGAAGTTGTGGGTCTTCAAGGTGTGAAAACCGAAGCAGGTCGATTCAATGCTCTCTTACTTAGAGAACGGACCCTAACTGCAACAGGTGCTCAGACTGAAATGGATATGTACTTTGTACCAAGTGTTGGCATCGTTCGTTTTTCAACCAGTGATGGTGACGTGATTGATTTAGTAGATAAGAACTTTTAGGCTAAAACTCAACACTGTGATAGTTGCATAGTGGTAAAAATGGTAAAAATCAAGTCCTCCTATCAAGCGTTAGGAGGACTTTTTCATTTTTGTTACCTACTTGGAATCGTTACTTTCAATTCATCCATACCTTTTTCACCTGAAGGAAGTTTTACTTCAGTGGTGATTATCCAGTCACCAGCCATCGTGAATTCAAAGCCTTCGCTGGCATATAAGCCTTGCTCTACTTCTTGTGTATCTGCGAGTACGGGAACCATGCCTGCATGAGTCATGTCACCCGTTACTTTAACTTCAGCCTCTGAGACGCCATTGCCATCGTTGAGGACGTAAACGTTGAACTGCGCTGCACCTAGTGCAGGATCACCAGAAAGTTCAGTGCGAATTCTTAAACCTTCAAGCGATGTGGCTGTTGATGAACTTGCAGTAGCAGTAGATGTATTTACAGAAGAATTTTCCTTTGGTGCTTTACAAGCAGACAGTAAAAGGGTAATTGCAAAAATTAGGACAAAGTATTTCATATCATCTAGCCTAAGCTATTTATCTAAGGAAATGTCTATTTAGCCCTACAGTTTGTTTGTTATAGCGTTTCCAATGTTGACTCATGCTAAATGAGTTCGGTTCTTATACTAAACTGAAAGAAAAAAGTCATAATCAATCAGCAGAAAAAGTTGCCTTTAGAACCGAAGGGCACACAAATTACGAAACTTTGCTATGTTTGTGACTATGACATCCATGATTCACTTCGGTATTACTTGAACTAAGCTCGCCAATTAACTGACTTAGGTCAGTTAATTATGGAAGAGCTTTTAATTAACGATATTGTAGGACTCGGTATCAGAACCGACAGGTATCAGAACCTACCAGTATTAGAACCTACCGGTATCAGAACCTACGGGATGAGGATGCTGCTTGGAAAGTAGGTTTGCTGATTAGGTGGAAAATTGAAGTGACTGAGTTAGGGTTGAAGGTCGGGCTCGAGCCCCTCTCTAGAACGCTATAACCTCCGTACCGTGTAGTGCTATTAACCGCATAGTGCCATTACTTTGAGGCTAAAGTGTCTTCAACGTTGTTGGGATTAGTATTAGTAATGCAGATGCCCCTATTTTTCATTTCCAAAGGTCGTAAACTCCTGTACCAACACATCGTGTCAAATCATCTATCTTGTCAATATGCGACGAATTTTGCCCATCTGTTTATTACTCCTTAGCGGACTATTGCTTTCAGCTTGCCGAGTTCCAAACCTCAATCAGACAGCGACATTTACACAAGCGAATGTGCCTGTTGAAGGAACAAGCGTAGGTATAGTAGATACAAATGCAGACTCACAAGGTTGGCAATATGCCAAACTCTCTACCTTTTCACACTCTGGTGAACTTCAAGCAACATGGACAACAGGCGATGGTGTCATTCCTGCGACAGGTGGCGTTTTAGTTCTGGCAGAAAAAATCATGGGCACACTTATTTCAGATACTGATGATGCTTTTATTATCTTTTTTGACTATTTAGGTATGCAGGGTTGGGAACTAGTCCAAATAAGGGATGTAGACAGACGAACTGAGTACTGGTTCAAGCGCATACAGATCATAAACTAAGCTATACTACCTAGTACATGCGACTGAGCAAAGAAGCCTATCAAGACAAAACAATCAATACCTTTTTTGAAGATGGTCGCCTACTCAGACTTCCTGCAAAAGAGAAGAAAAAACGGGCAATACTTGATTTTCTTATTGAGCGTTTTGAAGAGAGTATTATTTACGTTGAGCAAGAAGTAAACGAGGTTTTACTCGAATTCACCGATGACTACACATCTATTCGTCGTGCTTTTATTGATTATGGCTATATGGAGCGTGACAATAGGACTGGGGATTATTGGCGGCTCTCAGGTTGAATAAGTTTGAATGTTGACTAAAATACTCGACATTAATTTTCCATAAAAGATATACTAAAAATCGGAATGACTCCTATTTATGGATGCTGCACTACGGTAGCAACATTGTGATTTGGGAGACAATATCAATGTAAAAGAGCAAGTGCGCAGTATGCATTTGCTCAAAACTCTATTTTTATGAGGTACAGCATGAGTAATCAGTTGGAGATTAAGAACCTACACGCAAATGTGGACGGTCTAGAAATCCTAAAAGGTGTGAATTTAGTTATTCCTAAAGGGGAAGTACACGCACTAATGGGCCCAAATGGCTCAGGTAAATCAACACTATCTAAGGTTATTGCTGGCGATCCAGCATATGAAGTGACTGAAGGTGAAGTCCTTGTTGATGGTGAAAATGTACTCGATATGGAAGCAGATGAGCGTGCAAGAGAAGGTCTTTACCTAGCTTTCCAATACCCAGTTGAAGTACCTGGTGTATCTATTGCTAACTTCTTGCGCCTAGCAATTAATGCACGTCGTGACGAAGATGACGAAATTCCAGTGATGGATTTCTACAACAAAATCATGGGTGCAGTGAATACGCTTAACTGGGATGAAAGCATCATAGAGCGTCACTTACATGAAGGCTTTTCTGGTGGTGAAAAGAAACGCAGCGAGATTCTTCAGCTTCTCGTTCTTGAACCAAAATACGCCATGCTAGACGAAACTGACTCAGGTCTAGACGTTGATGCACTAAAAGTTGTGTCTCAGGGTGTAAATGCTGCTCGTGGTCCTGAATTTGGCGCCTTAGTCATCACGCACTATCAGCGACTACTTAACTACATCGTGCCAGATAAAGTACATGTGATGTTTGAAGGTCGTATCGTTCAGTCTGGTCCAAAAGAACTAGCTATGGAGCTAGATCAAAAAGGCTATGACATGATTAAAGAAGCTGCCTAATCAAGCCTTTGACTTGATTTTGAAGAATAGGCAAAGCACTCATTCTTCTAAACCTTCTAAGCTTTTCGTAAAGGAATCAGACTTAAGATGTTGTTATCAACTTTCAAAACCTGTCTACTAGCTTTGCTACTTGCAATAGTTTTAGTGTCTTGTGTGCCAGCAAAGGTTTGGCATCAAGATGGTGCTGATGATATACAGCGCACTGCTGCATTGAATCAGTGTACTGAGCTTGCACAGGTAGACGCTGAACCAGTTGTTTTGATAGGACTTCCTGATTTCTTTGGCGCTTATCTAAATCTACGTACAAGTAGTCTAAATGATATAACTAAGTACTATAGAGATTTAGATCTTAAGTTATTTGAAAGATTATCTGAAGCATTTATTGATGAAGTCAAAAGAATCAAAACTGCAAACCCTGAAGGGGAAGTTGATTTATCTTTACCTGCCTCCCTTGAATTTGCAAAGAGGTTAGAACGTGTAATGCATGGTCAGCGTATTTACACTGTGAGCAGTTTAAACCGAGATGGCTTCAACCAAGTTGGCTTCAACCAAGTTGGAATCGTTTGGGGATTAGAACGAACTCTAGAAAACCTTATGATTAATTCTACTAGCTTGGTGGATGACCCAAACAACCTAGTTCGTCCAAACTGGAACTACGGTAATGTCAGGCAAGATATAGAACGTGCCTTAAACAGTTACCGCAATAGCCTCAATGATGACATTGTTTCTAAAAACAATCAGCGCATAGAAGCCTATAACGAAGAGATTCACAACCAAACTTCACAGTGCATGTTAGCCAACGGCTGGCAGCGTGTGAGTGTTGAGGAGATTCAGAACTAGAAAAGCAAAAAGCATATCCCCCCTAGCCCCCCTTGATAAAGGGGGAACTAAAAAACCTCCCCCTTTGTAAAAGGGGGACTGAGGGGGATTTCGCACTTCAAGAAAAGCAACACCAGCAAGAACAAACCCGAAATACCCGAAAGGAGCCAACATGTCTGAAGGCGTAAACCAAGAACTAATTGATGCTGATACCGCAATCGTACAGGGCTTAGAACACGACAAGCAATACGACTTTAAATTAAGCGAAGACAACTATGCTTTCCGCTCAGAAAAAGGTTTGTCTAAAAAAGTAGTTGAGGAAATCAGCTATATGAAGAATGAACCAGAGTGGATGCTCAAGTACCGTCTCAAAGCACTAGAAATTGCTGAGAAAAAAGGTCGCCCACAGTGGGGTCCAAACTTAGATAGCCTAGACTTTGATGACATCTACTTTTACATTCGTCCACAGGACCGCCAAGGCACCACAGATAACTGGGATGAGATTCCAGAAGAAGTTCGTAACACCTATCAGCGTCTTGGTATCCCTGAAGCTGAGCAAAAAATCCTTGCAGGTGTAGGCGCACAGTACGAAAGTGAAATGGTCTACCACAACCTAAAAGAAGAGTGGGAAAAGCTTGGCGTAATCTTCTTAGATACCGACACAGGTCTAAAAGAATACCCTGAACTTTTCAAAGAGCACTTCTCTACAGTTGTACCACCAGAAGATAACTACTTTGCAGCCGTAAACAGTGCAGTGTGGTCTGGAGGTAGCTTTGTATATATACCAGCAGGTGTTGAAGTTGATGTACCACTTCAAGCTTACTTCTTGCTAAATGCAGAAAAGATTGGACAGTTCGAAAGAACTTTGATTATTGCTGAAGAAGGCTCAAAGATGCACTATATCGAGGGCTGTACTGCGCCTGCATATACTGCTGAAAGCTTCCACTCTGGTGTTATCGAGATTATTGTAAAAGAAGGTGCAGAAGCACGTTACTCAACCATCCAAAACTGGAGCCGTAACGTTTACAACCTAGTTACACAAAGAGCAATTGTACACAAAGATGCCAACATGGGCTGGTTAGATGGTAACTTGGGTTCAAAAGTAACCATGAAATATCCAAGCACATATTTGGTGGGCGAAGGCGCACGTGGCGAGGTTCTTTCAATTGCTATGGCGACTGATGGTCAGGTACAAGATGCAGGTGCAAAAGTAGTTCACGCAGCACCACACACAAGTAGTAGTGTTGTATCTAAATCGATATCAAAGGGTACTGGCAAAAGTAGCTACCGTGGCTTAGTACAAATCCATGAAGGTGCAAAATATGCACGTTCAACAGTTGAGTGTGATGCGCTTCTACTAGACGAAACCAGTAAAACAGATACCTACCCGTACATCGAAATTAACGAAAAGACTGCAAGTGTTGGTCACGAAGCAACTGTTTCAAAACTAAACGACGAGCAAGTGTTCTACTTGCAAAGCCGTGGTCTTCCTGGTGATGAAGCTGCTGCACTGATTGTTCGTGGTTTCCTCGAGCCTGTAGCTAAAGAGCTACCACTTGAGTATGCAGTTGAACTTAACCGCCTAATTGAAATTGAGATGGAAGGATCTGTAGGTTAATGGCAACACTTGTAGATAATCCAATTGTATCTATGGATGCAGTAGAAAAGATTATTGCTAAGCACTCTGAACCAGAGTGGCTAGCAACCGAACGCCGTGCTGCGCTCCGTAGCTATGAAGGTCATGAATGGCCAACAAACCGTACGGAAGAGTGGCGCTACAGCGACCTAAAGCGTTTTAAGATTGACGGTTTAGACTTAGTCGATGGTCCTAAAGATGACAGCGTAAGCGATCGTATCAAAATGCGTATGGAAGATTCTGATGCTGAAGGTATCATGGTCATTAAAGGAAACAAGACTGTACATGCTGAGGCAAACCTTGCTGACGCTGGCGTGATTTTCTGTGACCTACGTACTGCGGTGAATGAGCACAGCGAGCTTGTGCAAAAGCATCTTTTCAGTACTGT
>CALDTA010000412.1:0-2886 GCA_937924455.1 uncultured Deinococcales bacterium | reverse complement strand
ACTAAAGGCGTACTGTATATCCGTGGCGAGTACTATAAACCATATACTCGTTTATACAATGCAATCAAAGAAGCCAAAGCAAATGGTTATCTAGGCGATAAATTATTTGGAACAGACTTTTCTTTTGATATCATCCTTCACCGTGGTGCAGGTGCTTACATCTGTGGTGAAGAATCATCACTAATGAATTCTTTTGAAGGACTTCGTGCAAACCCACGCATGAAGCCGCCTTTTCCAGCACAAGCTGGTGTTTATGGATTACCAACAACAGTAAACAATGTAACCTCTTTAGCTAGTACGGTTCACATCTTAAATAAAGGTCCAGAGTGGTTTGCCCGTATGGGCACAGATGATTCAAAAGGTTTCCACCATGTACAGCTTTCGGGCGCAATCAATCGCCCCGGTGTTTACGAAGTGCCAATGGGTATCACCTATCGAGAAATCATTTACGGTTTAGGTGGCGGTCCAAGCATGGATGCAAAAGCCTTTATTCCTGGTGGTTCATCTTGCCCGATGCTTCCTTGGACAGATGAAATGCTAGATATGCAAATGGAATACGCCTCGCTTGCGAAAGCAAACAGTATGCTTGGCACGGGCGGACTTGTAGTCATTCCAAAAGAAAAGTGCATCGTAGATTTACTTTGGAACATCGTACGGTTTTATGCTCATGAGTCTTGTGGTAAATGTACACCTTGTCGTGAGGGCGTAAGTACATGGATGCCAAAAATGTATCAAAAGCTTATGGCTGGTTTAGGGGAAACTGGCGATTTAGAACTTATCGAAGATGTATCTGGCAATATTCGTGGACGCTCATTTTGTCCACTAGCCGATGCTTGTATTATGCCAGTTCAGGCGTCTATAGAGCACTTTCGTGATGAGTACGTCTACATGATTGAAAATGGTCAGTCGATGTATGAAAAGCGGAGTTGGTGGAGTGCTTAAAGTGCTATGCACTTTAAGCTTGAACTAAAGCATACGCTTTAGTTCTGAGTGCCCTTAACTTTTGTATTAGGTGGAGATGGAGAAGATAGATATGGATAGTCTTGTGAAGTTGGTGAAAGCATGAAGGCAAGAACAATCAGTGTGATAGCACTACTTGCAGTACTTTGTATTGCTAGCTTTGTTCTTTGGAACTTTACCAACGTTGCTGCTAAATCGGCTAATTCTAGTGATTCTCTAACAGCGGTGGATAATGGTGCAAAAGATATTAAAGCACAGGGCGCTCTTAAAGAAGAACTACCAGCTTCAGGAACGATAGAACTGTGTGAAGCAGTTTTGCCAGAAAACACAATTACCGATGCTGAGATTCAGCAGCGTGGACCTCAGTCACTCCACTGGATTAATGAGCTTTATCAGGGTTCTGAAGGTCATCTTTTTATAAAAGGGCTTGACTTTAGAGATAACTATAGAGTTGAAGATAGTGCTTTTGCCTACCTTAAGCGTTTTAGCGATACTTTAAAGGCGCAGGGTACGCAACTTGTTATTCTGTTGTTACCGCCTAGAGCGATGGTCTATCATGCAAGCTTAGAAGGTATCTACGATTATCCATTAGAAGCAGCGCTGGAAAATTACAAGGCGAATCTTGAAAAAGTACGGTCTGTTGGGATTGTTTCCCCTGACTTATCTCTTCCATTTTTGGAACTGGTCAAAGAGCACGAAGTCTATTTTAAAAGAGACCATCACTGGACACCTGAGGCAGCACAGGTGGCAGCAACAGCATTAGCTGAAGCGCTTCAGGATAATGAAACTTATCTTGCATTACCTAAAACAGCACACCAGACAAGCTTAGAAAAAGTAGCAACCTTGGATGATTCTACCTATATGCTGCGTGTTGAGGCTGTTTGTGAAATGGCGATTGCTGCTGAAGATGTCAACGTCTATAAAACTGAAGCGGTGGAATCAGATAGTGATTTATCTAGTGCGCTCTTTAACGACGATAGCATTCCAGTAGTTGTAGCAGGCACCAGTCATAGTGCTAAGCCTATCTTTAATGTTGACGGTTTTTTGGCAGAAGCGCTCTCAGCAAAGGTTTTAAACCTATCAAGAGAATCAGGTGGGCAATTTGCAGGTCTAACGCAGTATCTACCTGATGAGACTGTTCGTGAAACGATTAGTGAAAACAATATATTAATTTGGGAACGTGAGTTCGCTGGTAGTTTCTGGAATGCATTTATTCCTGACATGCGTCAACTCATTCCTAGTATTCATGGTAAGTGTTCGGATGATGATGCTGTTGCAATTCGCACGGTGGAGGCAACAGGGGGCAAGATTTTGGATTTAGCTGTACCGCCTGGCATTAGCGGTTCTGACTTTTATCTAGCAGCCGATGTCGCAGATTTAAGCATTCAGCGACCAGGTGTTTATTTCCGTTATAGCAGTGGGGCAGAGGAGCGTCTTCCACTTGGCAATCCAGTGGTGCGTCCAGAGCACTTTTTTATGGAGCTGCTTGGTAGTGATGCTGGTCAACTAGAATTTGTTCGTGTTGATTTTCCGAAAGATGTATTTGGTGAAATTAGTTTGAGGATATGCAAGGCAAGCTAATGGTGGCTTATTAAAAGATTAGGTAAAGGTATTAAGTGAATGGAAGTCAAGTTAATGAAGGTGCAAGCATGAAGGTCAAAGTATGAAAGTTAAAGTAAACGACATTGATCTGGAATTAAATCCAGGAACCTCAGCAATTGATGCTGTATTCCAAGCTGGGTATGACGTGCCCTATTTTTGCTCCCATGAGTACATGAGCCCAATTGGGGCTTGTCGTATGTGTTTGGCTAAAGTAGGTGCGCCCCGCAAAGACCGTGCTACAGGTGAATGGATTCTGGATGAGGAAACAGGTGAGCCAAAAATCTTCTGGTTCCCTAATCCTATGGCAACTTGCACAACTTCTGT
>CALDTA010000411.1:0-10383 GCA_937924455.1 uncultured Deinococcales bacterium | reverse complement strand
TTGCTTAGAGGCTTTAGTAGAAACGCTGTTTTCGGGCGACATTGTTTAGTTTAGCATTTCATGATTTTGAGAGCGACCTAAAAATTGACACTACATCATCTACCTGTTCTTTGAAGTATAAGGTGTCTAAGTCTCAATTGCCCTGTAGTGAAACTTTATTGTTCCTAAGTACCAAGTCAAAATTATGTTGAACTATTTTTAAGCCTAAACTTGCTGGATACAACGTTCTGTACAGGTTTAGTATCTATTAAGGTGATGTAATTTAATTTTGTCTACGTACTTACTTATCAAGAACAAAGTGAATATTTTGTAAGAATGAAGGTAATTTAGCTGTCTTTTCATTACGAGCTTCATACCTAAAAGCTTATGCTTTAACAGTGAAAGTCTATCTTGCTATTTTACTCTTATTTATTGCTGCTTTGTTGTTTACACAACCTCATTCATTTTTGCAGCCATCTTCAAATACTCAAGCTAACTTTGAAAATAACTTCAATAGCACTACAACAGGTTTTGAACAAGTTAGTAACAGATTTTTGGCCTCTAATAGCCCATTAAGATTTTTAGGACAATCAAAATCGAATACGACTACATCGTATGATATGCCTTCCATAACTAATTCATCTAGTCCATATAACGAAGGTACTCTAAGAAACTTGGGAGCTCAGACAAACTTTCAAGCTAGTTCACAAATAACTGGTTCACAAACAGCTAGTTCCCAACTAACTGAGTCGCAACTTCAATTCCAAGAACAAGTTCCAACACAAAGAAATGGTTGGATTCGCAATTTAGGGAATGCACTAAGTTGGAACACAAACCCTCAACAATTACCTTTACGCAATCTTGGTTCTAACAGTACTTACAGCTCTAATAACAGTTCTAATAACAGTTCTAATAATAGTGCCTCTCAACAGATACAACGTGATAGTGGCGCTTATATCACTAATAATCAAGTACCTCAAAGGTTTCTTGGTAGTAGTGGTAATAATGGTAATAATTCTGCCACTGCACCTCATATAGAACCAAATTTCAACAATAACAATGATAACAATGTAGCAGGATTCCCTACAAATAACTCAAACTCCCTCAGAAATTTAGGAACAGGTAATAGTTTTATACCTTCCGCACAAAATATTCAGGCAAGTCCAAACCTGAGACAGGCAATACAATTACGTCAACTTCCTAGCACTGTCATAAGAGATACGAACGCTACTGCCTCTATGCAGGTTCAAAATGATTCATCTAGTATTGAAAGCTTAAGTTCAAAAGGAGATAGTGAACCTAACAATAGTACAGACAATAGTTTAGACAATAGTTCAGATAGAGTAAATCCTCTGACTGCTCTAAGAGACTCGATATCCAGAGCTAGAAATAACCAAACTGCTGAGCCTAGGCTCGAGCCCCCCCTAGAAATTCAAGTATTACCCGTTGACAATAATAACGAGCGTCCAATAAGTGCTGTTTCAAATGATAATGCTATAAACGATAACGCTATAAACGATAGTACAGAAACTATCCAAGAGCAATCTCCAAACGAAGAAACAAAACGTCCAAGATTTCTAGATGCTTTTCCAAAACTCCAACTGCCACTACCTGGCCGAAATAACAATAAAGCGACTGATGAGCAATCAACATCAAACAATGCTTCTAATTCATCTAATAGGACTGTGTTATCACTAAACACAACAGATGAAGATACGCCTAATGACACTAGCCAAGATACAAATAGCGAATCTGAGCAAGATTCTGAAAGTTTAGAAACTGAAGAAACTACGACTGAAAACGCTACAACTGAAGACGCTACTACTGAAGACGCTACTACTGAAAACACTGAGGCTAAGCCAGTACTTGCCGATCCTATAGAAAATAAAACTAATGCTGAAACACAGACTCAAGAAACACCTGAATCTGAAGAAGATGCTACACAAGAAGAAAATACTACACAAGAAGAAGATGCTACACAAAACGAAGCTGACAACAATAACGAAACTGAGACTGTCAATACTGAAACTATCAATTCAGAGGACACAGAGCAAGAAAGTAGCAACCAAGATAATAATCTATCCGATAACGAAACATTGCCAGATTCAGAAAACTTAGGAGGTATACCTGTACTTCCTACAGATGGGATAACACCTACTGACGACAATGACAATCCAGAGCCACAAGAACAAGAAGAGACACCAGCAGAAGAGCCTGAAGAGGCTGAGACTACAGAAACTGATAGTGAGACAGATGCAGCTAACGAAGATACTGAAAGAATTGCTCTTGAGGATATAGCAGTTGATTCAGAACTTGACTATTGGAATGCATATTTTGCCAAAAATGCAAAAAGCTATGATGACCTCTTAGCAGATAGTGAAGCTCAGAACACACCCTTGCTCATTGTAGACGCTATGCAAGGTAATGCTGGTGGAGGGTGTTCTATAGAAAGTCCGTGTAGCCTCACTAGTGCATTATCAAAGCTGGCTTTTGGTGGTACGATTCTCATTCGTGAAGGGGATTACGAACTACGTCAACAGATTAATATTGACCGCTCTGGTACAGAAGCTAGCCCTATAGTTATCCGTAACTATCCAGAAGAGACTGTTCTTATCTCTGGTAAGAGGCTTTCTGGAAATTCTGCTGATACAGGGTTGCTCAACATCAGCAATCAAAAGTACATCCGTATCCAAGGGTTAGAATTTGCGGACTATAGTAGTAGCAAAAACTTTGGTGCGATTGCTGCTATCATGCTGCGTCGCTCAGCTAGTAACATCGAGATTATCCGAAACCACATTCACCACATTAAAACCTTATCGCCAGAAAATAATACCAGTGCCTTAGGTATTGCTATCTACGGGACATCACCAGATAAGCCCATGAAAGACTTACTCATTCAGGGGAATCGCATTCATGACCTCACGCTTGGCTTTAGCGAAAGCTTAAGCCTGAGTGGCAATGTTGATGGCTTTAGAATTGAAGGTAACCATGTGCATGATGTTGATAACATCGGTATAGTTGTTGCTGGAAGTTATGGCACAGCTTGTTGGGAAAGTGCTGATCGAGATAAGTGCGATGATTCTTTTGACTACGCTCGTAACGGTATCATTAAAGGAAACACAGTTTACAATGTAGATACTAGAACTAATAGTGCCTACCCAGATAAAACAGTGAATGCAGCAGCAGGCATCTATGTTGACGGTGCTAGAAGTGTTGTTGTTGAACAAAATAGAGTTTACAGCAATGGTTCTGGCTTATCAGTTTCCAGTGAAAATGCTGGTGGTTTAGCTAAAGACATTATTATACGTAATAACCTTATTTATAATAACCATAGAACAGGTATTAACCTAGGTGCTGAAAATGCTGAAAAGGGTCGTGTTGATAATACGACTATTACAAATAACACCTTTTATAATAATGACCTCAGTCCACAGTGGGGTGGGGAAATCTTCATGGAATATGATGTTGATAATAGTTTAATTACGAATAATATTTTCTATGCAGATAACTATATCTATGACGCAGCTAATGACGTGAACATTGATATCAATCTGATTATCAATGATGGTTTGCCACCTGATATTAGTGGTAGCGAAGACAATCAGCTACGCCGTAATATCTACCATGGTAAAGGTATTAATAGAACGTGGCAGTGGCAAGGTAAATGGTATAACCACGAAAGTTTTGAAGCTTTCCTTGAGGCTTCTGGTGATAAGGTAGATGAAGCTGAAGGTTCTATTGATGTTGATCCTGGCTTTGCTTTCTTGCCCGAAAATCCAGATGAGCAGGTGGATGAAGTGAGGCTCGAGCCTTCCCTACTCAACCCACCAACACGAAATAGTGCCTTTGCTTTAGAAACAAACCTTGTAGGAGAATTTGATAAAGCTTTAAATCCAAGAGTTAAAGACGACGCACTAGACATTGGTGCTTACGAGTACTAAACAACTCTACAAAACTATTACAAAAGTATGTAAACGTAAAGGCAGCCCCTAAGAGCTGCCTTTAACATTAGGCCAAATACTCAAGAACAGGATTAAAGGCAGTTCGCAATTCAAACCTCTCAGCAAAACCAACCCCTACCTCATGCCCTCGAATCGCTTTAATTTGCCTGTGTTTTTCAGGTGTATTTTTCCACTTATAAAAATCAGCATAGTACGTATACAACTGAACACAGGTCTCAATTTGCTCACTAATATCCACATGCACAATTGGATAATTAGACTTCCCTGTTGATACATACTGATAGAGCTTGACTGCTTCACGGTGTGGTTCTAGGTGTGGTTCTAGGTGTGGTAAACCCTCACCTAAATCTTCATTAATAATTTTAGGAATACGAGCCAGCGTAATCGCATCAAAAGTGATTTTTGCTGTCATTCTGTGGTCAGGGTGTGGATGGTCATTGCTCCAAGTCATCAGTGCATCAGGCTTAAATTCAGCATAAAGCCTTGCTAATTGCAGAGCTTCATCTCTACTACCCGTCATGCGTGAATCGCCCATATCAAAAAAGCGAAAATCTGCTCCAACGGTATCAGCAACATACTTACCATGCTCATGGCGAATACGCCTAACTTCTTCATCGCTGTGGTTTATAAACTGACTTGCCAATTCGCCATGTGTAGTCCATACAAACATGACTTTATCACCACGTTCAACATGTTTTTTCAATGTGCCAATACAGCCAAGTTCATCGTCTGGATGTGCAAAAACTGCCATGATGTTCATAGGAAGAGTGTAGCGTATGTATAAGGGATAGAAAGTATTGAATTTGGCAATGTTGTTTAGGGTTCTAATAAATAGACTTGTTCTGAAATAAAAACTGGTGCATGATTACTATTTTTTCAACCCTCACCTCTAATACCGTGTGTTAATCGGCGAGCTTCGTAACAAGTAGGAACGAACTCATTTAGCATGGGTCAATATGTAGGTCAATGTGTAGGTCAATATACAGGTCAATATTACGTGGAAACGCTATTAGATTTTTAAATCAGAACAGCTTATGAATTAATGAATGAATTAAGCGAAATTGGTATGACTTCATTGCTATAGTTTGTTATCAAGAAAAACTTGTTTAGCTTCTGGACTTTCAAGCCATGCTAGAAACTTTTCAAGTGCTCTGCCTCGGTGACTTACACGTTTTTTGTCATCCTGACTTGCTTCGGAAAAAGTTATGCCTAAATCATCACTCAAAAAGATGGGGTCGTAGCCGAAGCCACCATTGCCTCTAGCCTCTGTAGTGATTTCACCTTCAGTGGTTGCAAAGAAGGTGAAGGCTTGTTTATCAGGAAGGGTAAACGCTATTGAGGAGCAGAATCGGGCTTTGCGGGGTTGGGGGGCATGTTGGAGTTGCTCCAACATATACTCTCGCCTCTCTGCATCAGAGTTTTTATTTCCATATCTTGCAGAATAAAGACCAGGTTCACCATCTAGTGCATCCACTTCTAAGCCAGAGTCATCAGCAATTGCTGGTAGGTTAACTTGTTGAGATACGAAGTGTGCTTTAATCAGCGCATTGGCCTCATAAGTGTCACCATCTTCAGGTGGAAAATCAACAGTACCCGATTTTCCAATGCCCAGCTCCTTAGCTGAAACAACTTCAGCAATATCTTTTAGGATATGCCTAAATTCTTTGAGTTTGCCTTCATTGCCAGTAGCAACCACAAATTTCATAATTTTTGAACATCTTTCTGGATAAGTTTTTAGCAGAGATATTTAGGTATTTTAGATAAGCATACTTTATAGAGTTAGATTAGCTAGGAATATCTTGAGTTTCAGCTTGTACTGTTTCTTCTACTTCTTCTACCGTATTTTCTACAGTATTTTCTGCCGTATTTTCTGTCGTATTTTCTGCCATGCTATTACGCACAGATTCTACGATACTTCCGATACCCGTAATGCCTTTGGCAACTAATTGAACGTAAACCTCAGCATCAACAGCTTCACCTTCGCTACCACCTTGCACTTCGATGATTTTGCCATCACCTGTGCCAACAACATTGATATCCATATCCGCAATCATGTCTTCACTGTATTCAAGGTCTACAAGTTGCTGACCTTCCACCATGCCCACACTCACAGCAGCTAGCTCGTATTTTAGTGGCCATTCATCGATAACACCAGCATTGATAAGCTTGTCTGCTGCATTAAAAAGCGCAGCATAGCCTGCCACAATCGAAGCACAACGTGTGCCACCATCTGCCTGAATAATGTCAGCATCAATCGTTATCGTTTTGTTGTGAAAGAGAGATAAATCAACAACACTACGTAAAGCACGACCCATTAACCTTTGGATTTCTTGGGTACGTCCACCAGCATATAAACGCTCACGTCTTACTCGTTCTTCTGTTGAACGAGGGATAAGAGCGTATTCGGCATTTAGCCAGCCACCACGGTGACCTTTTTTACCTCGCAGATGTGGCGGTAGTGTGTTCTCAATGGTAACGGTGGCTAGAACTTTATTGTTTCCCCATTCAAGCCATGCAGAACCCTCCGCATGAGCCATGTAATTAGGAATAATGTGAATTGGGCGTACCTCAGTTGCTTGTCTGTCCTGCCTCATATGTCCTACCTTTATTGGGTTTGTAATACATCAGTTGTTTATAAGTCTAACCCATTTTAGCTTGTATATGTGGTTGTTTTTACTTTTTATAAAGCTATGTTGCTGATTAGTTATAAAGCTATGTCACTGATTGGCATTTGCATTATTCATTCCAGCACGACCGATTTCGTATCCTTAATTCATGTTTGAGCTTACTATGTTTGAGCTTACTATGTTGAGATTGCTCTAGCCTTAAACGGTAATTCGAAAGCTTTTCTGTTTGATGGAATCTTTTTTGCAACGGCGAGTGTATTGCTGAGGTTGAGCGTGCACGTTACTCAGCTTTTATGTCTAATGGATTATGACATTCTTCTTTCAGGTTAGTATAAGTAGAATTTAATTTATACTGAGAGTATCTCTACAGGAAAACTAGCTACAGGCAAGCTAGCTACAGGAAAACTAGTTATAGGAAAATTAATTATGGGAAAACTAATTGTCATAATGATCGATGGGGTAAGTGCTGACTACTTTGCAAAGCACAGAAAACGTTTACCCTCACTCGCAGCACTAGCGCAAAAAGGCTTAGTGGTCAATCGACTCAGCTCAGTACAGCCCGCAACCTCACTGCCAGGACGCACAACCATGATGACGGGCACATCCTGCGATGTACATGGTGTCTGGGGCAATACTATTTGGGATGGTGAGCGTTTTCGTTATGCCACACCTGATGATGTAAAAGGGCTAACCCTGACAAAACAAGCGATAGATGCTGGTTTAGATGTTGCGGTTGTGGGTTACGGCATGATTCGCCCAGAAGAAGCAAAGGTATTTCACCATGCATGGTGGGTGGGCGAAATGGTGCAGCGTGCTAGAGATAATGCCCCGATTCCAGCAGCAGAAGGTTGGTTGCGAACAGTAAAACGTGACGATGAAAGAGATGAAAGAATTACAACATTGGCAAAACAAGGCTACCCAGAAGGAATCCCTGATGCTTACAGTCCGTCAGAAAATCCAACTTTAAATTATTTTTCAGCAGAACTTGCTGGTGATGCGGTCATGATGCAGTGGACAGCAGGATTAGCTTGCTCAAAGCAAGCACCTGACTTGATTGTGACTGAAATCCTCACACCAGATAGTGTGCAACATGTTGCAGGGTACGAAAGCGATTTAGGACACTGGTCGATTCACTATGCTGATTCTCTTGTAGGGCAACTTCTTCAACAACTTGAGAACGAAGGTGTGGACGATTACAACTTTGCCATTATGAGTGACCACGGTCACAGCGTTGTACACACTGCACTGAATCCTAAAAAAATCATTCCTGATGCTACCTATGCTTGTGAATGTGCATGGCTTTATGTGCATTACAAAAGCGAGGCTGAATTAGCTGAAATCACAGCAAAACTAGCCGAGTTTGGTATTGAAGCTTTGCCAAATGAACAAATTACACCTGAGTTTAAGCATAGTATTGCTACCTTTGTTGCGCCTGAAGGTACAGCTTTTGAGGATTCAGAAGAGGCAGATGTGACAGGTAAGCCTAACTACACCTCGTCTCATGGATTTCGTCCAGGTACTTTAGGTGATGACCGTTTTTGTCTTTTTGCTGGTCCTTACTTTTCTAGACCTGATTTTTCAGCACAAATTATTGAAACAGCAGATGCTCTGCAAGTTACCCCGACACTTGCAAAGGTACTTGGTCTGGACACAGAACCCTACCCAAGTAACGCTATGATTTAAAGCATGATATCTATCACTGTATCTATCATTTTAGGCAGTACGATTTTAGGCAGTACGATTTCAGGCACACGTTAAGTGTCTGTTCAAGTCGTTATACTTATCGTTGCAACATTTGCTTCGGCATTTATTCAGGGAGCGACAGGCTTTGGCTACGCCGTTGTGATGATGCCGATTTTGCTCTGGCTAGATTTTCCTGTTGTTGATGCCATCGTGATTAGTGCAGTTACATCGATTGTGCAAGTGTGCTTGACGAGCTTTCAGCTTAGGCAGCACTTGCTTTGGGGTTTGGCACTTTATGCTTTGGTGATTCGCTCCCTCGGCTTGCCGATTGGCTTGTGGTTACTCGCAAGGCTCGAGCTCCTCTCCAGCTCCCAAATCAGACAAGTTATCGGGCTTATTTTGCTCACAGTGGTTTTACTTCAACTTGCTTTAAAAATTAAAGCAAGAGACAACTTACATCCTTTGTGGGGGATTTTTGCATTTATCAGCAGTGGCATTTTGCAAGGGGTTGCTTCTATCGGCGGACCAGCCACCGTACTTTGGGTTATGGCACAAACGTGGACAAATCAAACTTCTAGGGCATTTACTGTGCAGTTGCTCATGCTCACATTGCCAATCCAACTGGCACTACTCTACTTTAGTTACGGTCAAGCGATTATTCCACCAACGATGCAGAGTCTCTGGCTACTACCTGTGGTAGCACTTGGTACCTATGTTGGTGTGGTTTTTGGCAATCAAATCTCAAAAGTCCAACTTAGAAAAATGGTTTATGCACTCATTATTTTGCTAGCGTTGAGTTCTATGCTTAGTCCTTACCTGACTTAGGTACACGTAAAACAAAAAAGTTCATCGAGAACATTTGATATACTAAAGCGTTATACTAAAAACATGTCTGAAAGCAAGCAAGTTTTAATCTTCGCCACAAGTCTTAGTCCAACGTCTCGTTCTTTCATTCTTGCCCAAGCTGCACAAGAAAACTTAAATGCTAAAGGTGTAGCAAATAAACTGATTGACCTCAGAGAGTATGAGTTACCAGAAAGTGGTCGAGCAGCTTCTGGTGATAGCGACGTTGTAAAAGAATTTCGTCAGGAAGTTGCCAAAGCCAGCCATATTCTCTTTGCTTGTGCCATCTACAACTACGATGTATCTTCAGCAGCAAAGAACTTAGTCGAGCTACTGACAAATGACGAAATTGTTGGCAAGACTATCGGCTTTTTATGTGCCGCTGGTGGTAGGAATTCCTATATGTCTGTGATGCCATTTGCCAATTCACTAATGCTCGATTTTAGATGTTGGATAGTGCCAAGGTTTGTTTATGCAGTGAAGAGCGATTTTTCAGATAGTGGTACAGATATTGTGCTTGCTAACCCAGAGATTGTCAGCCCAGAGATTAAAGATAGAATTAGCTTACTTGTAGACGAAATGCTACAAGGTTCTGCATAATTCTGTATAGCTAAAAGGAAATTATTATGTCATTAGAGCACTACAAATACGGTGGGGCGAGGGCGCTAATTCTACTCCACGAACGTCACATGCGAAACTTTCTAGCTACGTGGAAAGAAGCTAAGGCTGCAAACATCAGCTTGCCAGAAACTGAAGACACGGAGTACATTTCTCTTGAAACACTACTCAGACACAACCTAGCAGCAGCAAGGAGTTACATGACATGGATGTGTGAAAAGCTAGAGTTGCCAGACCCACAAATCAATGAAGCTCCCTCAATTGAAGTTATCGCTGAACAGGCTGATGCCTATATGGAACATGTACTTGAACGCTGGCGCTTACCCTTAGCAGATATTGAAGAAAAACATTTTTATCAACCTGCCTATACTTCACGCTGGGGTTCAGAATACTGTATTGATGCAATGTTAGAACATGCAGTTATGCACCCTGTAAGACATGAATTTCAGCTTAGGAACTTGTTAGAGGTTTCTTAGATTTTCTATTTTTAATGTTTCTATTTGGTGAAATTTTCAAGTTTTTGAAAGCTTGCCAACACATTTCTGCTATACGAATTATAAGCAGCATAAATATAAGTACAGGTGGCGTATAAATTCTTTCTTTGCTAAGTGCCTGTTTGTCAAAGTAATCATTTATGTAATGCAGTGTGCTAGCAGGCACAAGGTTTAGTT
>CALDTA010000410.1:0-4756 GCA_937924455.1 uncultured Deinococcales bacterium | reverse complement strand
GTAGCTAGAGCAATTGCTAAAGGAAGCAGCATAGAGACTAGTAAAATAGCTGTGTAACTTCCTGAACGCTGAAAAAAGATGGCAAATAGAAAAGGTCCAAAGGCAGAACCAGCAACATTGATGGTTTGTACCGAACCTTTGATTTCGCCTAAATATTGACGACCAAAGTAGTGTGCAAAGGCAGTGCTATTGATTGCGCCTGTAGCACCTTGCATGATTCCAAAGATGATGCCGTAGATAAAGATAGTCTGATTATTAAAGACGTAGGTTGCAAAAGCTAGGCTTACAGCGAGCATAAATTGTGCTAAGGCAAGTAAGTATCTTGGTGGAAAACGGTCAAGCAAAATGCCAGTGACAAAGTTGCTTGCAAAAGTTGTGAAGCCAAGAGGGATAAAAAGCAGAAGCGCACTTTCACGGTTAAGCCCAACTTGTTCCATGATTGAGTAGTGGTGAAAGATAAGTCCTGTACCTAAGGCGGAGGCTAGAAAAATAGCGGACGAGAGAAGCCAGAAAATCAGGCTCGAGCGTGCTTCTTGTGGCGTAGCATTATATTCTGAAACTGCTTCTTTTTGTTTGTTGCCATCTGGCTTAAGACCGTAGTGTTCAGGTGCGCTTCTGTAAAAGAGAATGCCTAAAGGCAACATGATGATGGCTAAAAATGCACCAAGTATCATGTAGCTGTTTCGCCAACCAAAGTTTTGTAATAGTTGTTCAATAACTGGTGGAAAGACTGCTGTGGCTAAGGCAAAGCCAAAGCCAGCTAAACCGATAGCAAAGCCACGTCTACGGATAAACCATTGGTTAATTGTGTAGTTACTGACAAGCGAAAGCGATCCTTGACCAAGACAACGGATAAAAAAGAAGCCCAAAAAGAGCATCACAATGTTGCGAATAAAACCCATATAAACACAGGCAAGCGCAAAGAGTGCCACGATGATAGCAACTGAGATGCGAGGACCACGTTTGTCTATAAAACGTCCTATAAAAGGGAGTAAAAATGATCCTGCCAAGGTGCCAAAGGTATACATAAGTGATACTTGAGAACGGGATAAGTTTAAGTCCGTGATGATGCTATCAAGAAAAACAGAAACACCTAAAGTTTGACCTGGCGTGGTCATAAATATACCAAAGGTACTGACTGCTAGAATTATCCAGCCATAGTAAAAAGGTGTATTTTTGACAATTTTGCTTTTATATTGTGGGGTTGGTGGGGGGGACTCATTCATAATGACAACTTGGTAGTTATAGCCTTAGAGTTACAGCTTTAGTGTGATTTATAAAAGGCTATAATTAGTTGTTTGCCTGATATAGGATTTAGTGAGTTTCGATAGTATAGAACTGCGTTTATACTCAAAAGCAGTTATCGATGTACTATACTCAAAGTAATGTACCCAAATACCTCTGGTATATACGTCACGAAGCGCTTTTATGTATTCACTTATCAGGAAATGGATTTCCGATATAGATACATGAATGCTCATATTACCGCTGGCTTTTGTGAAACCACTCGTTATCGAAGCTTTTGATAATGTTGTGCTAAGCTCACTTTTTCTCTTGCTTTCTCTTAACGAATGCGAAACATGCTTTGCTTATTGTCAAAGAGCAGCTTAAGCAGGTTTTGTTTCTGCTTTACCTGACTCTTTACCTGATTTAGAATTATGTTTTCGTATAATACATAAGAGCTTATTTAGCTGATAGTTATGTGATTATCGGAGATGAAAAATTCGGTTTGAATCACCTGGTTTTAATCACTTGGTTTAAATCACTTGGTTTTTAAATCACTTTGTTCGAATTAACACAGTTTCTCTAAGAAAGAGATGTTGTAAGAATTAAGTGACATTATGAATCTACTCAACCAGTTCCCTACAGTAAAGGTCTAGGCTGTATCAGTTGGTGGAAGCGTGCTTCCATGATGGGCAACTAGAATTCATTGTTAATAAAGTTAGTAAAGTTTGTAATGCTTGTAATTTATTAGTACTGAATTTATATAACTTAGCAATTATTTTTTGGGAGGTGTGCGGGTGCTTTCAAGTCAATTAACAAGTCAATTAAAAGGGGTAGAGCTAAAATCAAATTTAGCTTGTTACCCATTACTAAAGTTCATTTTTATTATCGTTCTGTGTTTGAGTTTTGTGGGGAGTCTTGCTTTTGCGCAAACGCCACAGGCACAAGCTATAGCTTCTGATGGTTCAATCAATAAGCAATTTGCTCCAGCAATAGGTACTGCAAATACACCACTTGAAATGCGGATACTCATTATTACCGCAATCGAGGATGAAGGCAATATGGTGGCTATGCGCTACTTGCTCGAGCAGTATGGTGTTCCTTACGACATTTTTGTGGCGAGTAGGGAAGAGTTAACCTTAAGTCGCTTAGTAAATGCTCAAGGACATGGTCGCTATCAGGGCATTGTTTTAGGCACACATAACCTAGGCGTAAACCTTGGTGGGCGTTGGGCAAGTGCGTTGAGTGATGCAGAGTGGCAGTTGCTTTGGCAGTATGAGCGTGACTTCAATGTCCGTCAGCTCATTCTTTATTCTTCGTCTGAAAATTATCCTGAGAATTTAGGGACTGAATCTATTGGTGGTTACCGTAATGCTATTGGGAATCCATCGTATCTTCGCTTGACACCCGAGGCTCGAGCTGTATTTCCAACTGTCAAGCCAAGTGCCACAATTGTAGTGCAACACGGCGGTTCTTATCCTGCAAGACACATACCTTCTTCGAATACATCGGTCACACCACTGCTACTTGATGAAAATGGCAATTATGGTGCAGTGCTAACCAGAACTGCTGAAGGTCGTGAAGTCATCTCTATGATGATGGCGCAAAACCAAAATTACATTCATACGCTGGTTATGGGCTATGACCTAGTTGATTGGCTGACTCAAGGTGTTTTCATTGGTGAAAGACGTATGTTCTTACAGCTTGACATTGATGATTGGTTTCAACAAAGTTTGCGTTGGGATGAAAGAACGCTTAGTAACAAACCTATTGAACAAGCTTTCCGTATGTCAGGTTCTGATGCACTAGCCTCTCTAGAACAGTTACGCCGAATTCGTAATACCTATCCACAAGCACGTAATTTGCGTTACACGGTAGCCTACGTGGGCGAAAAAGCTAATTTAAGTTCACCACTAAGTTGTGATCGTAACTCTGCAAGTTTAACAGCAGCAACTAAATGCATAGGTAATGAGTTTGGTTGGGTAAACCACACCTTTACAGAGCGTGTCATGAATGACACTGATTACGATATTTCTTATTATGAAATCACACAAAATCTGAATATTGCACAACAGCTTGGCATCAATGCCCACCGTGGCAGTGTTATCACAAGTGCTCACTCAGGTTTAGGTCACTTTCCTGGTGCAGATGGTGTACTCAGAGACTATGGTTTAAATAGCTCAAACACAAACTTTCTTCGTGCTGCAGTTGACTCAGGTGTAAGGTTTATGGGTGCTAACCGTTCGGTTGCTAGCCATAAAGGAGATTGTGATTCTTGTGGTGTTTGGCATCCGCTCGAGCCAAGAATCATGCTAGTACCAAGATGGCCAACACAGGTGTACTTTAACGTCACAAATCCATCTGAAAATATCAGCGAATATAATTCAATTCACAGAGATAACATTGATTATGACACCTTCTTGTATAGAGAAGCGCAAATTGCTCTAAAGCATATTCTAAGTGGTTCGGTATATCCACACTTTTTCCATCAAAATAATTTTGATGAATATGCACCTGGACGCAGCCTAGTATCAGACTGGGTCGAAGCAGTTATTCAGGCATACGCAGAATACTTTGATTTACCGCTAGTAAGCTTTTACTGGGATGCAACAACAGATTATGTTGAGAAGAAAACTAAGTTTAACTTGAACGAAGTCACAGGACTTTGGGATCGTCCAATCAATACTGTGCATATCAGTAGTCCTACAGGTGGAACAATCTTTTTGACAGGCACGCATCAAGGTAATGGTTGGCGCTATGGTAATGCTAGCGTGAGTGAAATCAACTTAGCATCTGGTGTTAGGGTGAGTGTTCCGATTCAGTAAAAATAAGAAAATAAAAATTGAGACTGTGTCGAAGGTGGATTTTGCCTTCGACACATTTTTTATGTATATGGTTGCTATATAGTTGCTACTTGTTTATCCTTGCTTGATTATTCTGAGATTAAGCCATCAATGCTATACCTCGATACAAATTCCCAGATAAGCATATTTGTTCTAAGCCCATCAAAAGCAAAGTTGAACCAGATGTGTTCACCATCAATAACTTTGTAGTGTTCTACGAAAGTTTGACCGTTACTGTTGTGGTACGCATGATGTTCAACCAAACTTTCTGAAGTAATGGTAGGTTCTAAAGTGCTGTTATCATCAGCGTTAAACTCTGCCCAGTACTCGAGCACAGCTTCGATAGAAGCTAAATTATCATTGTTTTTATAGTGGTAAGGCACAACAGAATCTTTGGTACCATGAATGTTCAGCATACCTGTGGGGTGGCTTGGGTCGCAGTGCCCATGTGTTTCCAATAGCATTGTGCCTGAAACTGAAGCAATGGCTGCAATCCTGTCGCTGTAGTAGCAAGCAAGTGCATAGGAAAAATATCCACCGTTTGAGTAGCCAATTGCGTAGATTCTATCTTCGTCAATGAGATAGGTAGCAGAGAGCTTGTCAATCAAAGCATTGATAAAACCAAAGTCATCTGCATCACTTTTATTTTCAGGTGTATCTAAACCAGCGTTCCAGTGTGCTTGCCCCTC
>CALDTA010000409.1:0-3749 GCA_937924455.1 uncultured Deinococcales bacterium | reverse complement strand
AAATCAAATTAGGTACGATGCTGCAACATTGGCTAGCCTAGTAGCAAGCGTTCCTGGTTTAGACCAAGCTGCTATGGAAAGTTGTATCAGTGAGCGTCGTCACATGCAAACTGTAAATGATGATTTGTTATTTGCAAAAGGCTTAGGCGTAACATCAACGCCAACCGTTTTTGTAAATGGTCAAATGGTTGTTGTCGAATATAACAATGAAAGTGACCCAATGGATCAGTTTCAAGCAGGTATTGCCAGAGATATTCTTGCAGCAGTAGCAGCAGCCCCTGCCCCAGCAGCACAAGAAGCTCCTTTAGCAGCGCCAACATCAGAAACTGAAGAGACTTCTAGCGAAGAGTCAAATCAGTAATAGATTATTGACTATAAAGTTTGACTATAAAGTTCAAGCGAGCCCTCGTATTTGGGGGGCTCGTTTTGTTTTGGTAGTATAGCTGTGCAATACTTAGTTAGTGCCTATGACAATATCGACAATATTTGATTCTATCCGTACCGCTTGTTCTCAACTTAGCACTGTTTCGCAATATGTTCACCTAAATGAAGATAAATTAGCTGAGTATGCAGCGTCATTAAAGCAAGAAGAAAGCTTTCAACCCACCTACGATACTATCCATCACTTTATGGGTGATGCTCCAGCAGTAGTAGCCTATATTTTGTGCCTAGATAGCATCAATTTTGGGTCTGGATATTTCCCCTATATTAACAAACGTCCGAATATGTCAGGCTACTTCACAATGGCATCTTGTCTAAAAGATAGATTTGATGCACAGGGTGTCTGGTCAGCAAAAGAATTGATACAGCTTAAAGTAAAAGACTGTCATGACATCTTTGAACAATCAGGTGAGCACCCTTTACAAATTGAGCTTATGCAGCACTTCACCTACGCACTTCGTGACTTAGGAAGCTTGCTCGCAGATAGCTTTGATGGAAGTTATACAAAATTACTGAAATCTGCTAATAATTCAGCAGAAGCTTTGGTAGATATCTTAAAACATATGCCTTACTACCAAGATGTCTCTGCATATCCCCTTGAAAACAATAGAACCCTAGTTGTACCACTCTATAAACGAGCACAAATTACAGTTTCGGATTTAGCTTTGGCATTTAACTATAAAGATAATGGTTATTTTGGGGATTTAGCTGCGTTGACTATCTTTGCTGACAACCTTGTACCGCATGTTTTGTATTGCGATGGCATCTTAAGTTATGACGAGTCGTTAATTGAAATGATTGAATCTGAAATACCCATAGAGGCGCAGTCTAAGCAAGAGATTGAGCTGCGAGGTGTAGCGCTTCATGCAGTTGAACGCATTGTCGAAGAACTAAAAAAGTTACCAGATATGCCAAACCTAACGTCACAACAAGTTGATGTTACCTTGTGGGATAGAGGACAGCATCCTGATTACAAAAGTCGGAAAAGACACAGGACGAGAAGTGTTTTTTACTAATGGTATTTGTATTATTAGTTCCAGCACGACCGATTTTGTTTTGATGTTCATGTTGACTTTACTATGTGTTAAACGTAGCGTTTCCACGTAATATTGACCTATACTAAATGAGTTCTTTCCTACTCGTTACCAAGCTCGTCGATTAACTAACTTGAGTCTAGAGCCCAAATGGTCTGAATCGTTGTTTGATATTTTTTCGAGAAAAACTGAAGAAATACCGTCACAGACACACTGAGGCTACTTTCTAACTCATTTAAGTCTCCAAACTATAGAAGGCTTTTATCTTTTATGCCTAGGTTGAGTCGAATTTTTCAGCTCACATAACCTGAGGAAATAGAATTCTAAACCTTCCTATAACTAATCATTATCGTCTTTGAAACTTTATGCAAGCCCTAAACCTTAATAAAAGCTTTTAAGCCCTTTCTGATTGACTTTTTACATGTTTTGAGTGTTTTACATTTTCTTATTTTGCAGAGTTCCCTGCAATTCTCGAAATTGAAACTTAAGGGCTAAGGCTCTAAACTCAAGTAACTAACCTAAGTCAGTTAATCGTGGAAGAGCTTACGGTAATACAAAAGTGTTTCTCGCTGCTGGAATCTTTTTTACAACCGCTATAAAAATAAAAAGAGCATCCAGAAATTGTTTGGATGCTCTTTTTATATTGCTTTACTGTAGAGTTTAAGACAGGTTAGTAACTTCTCCACGTGCAGGATAATCATTATCAATAACGTATTTTACAGCGCCTTTAATCTGTGCAAAATCTGGGCGTGCAAATGGCATCGTTTGAACTGTACCAAAGTAAAGCGTGCCATCTGGACGTACCAAATAAAGTGCTGGTTCACTGAATTGTTCAGGTTCCATAACACCAATAGATGTTTCACCTTTACTGGTTGAAATATAAAGACCCCACTTGCGTGCATCTTCTAAAGAAAAGTCATAAGCAAGATCTAGGTTTTCTAACTTCCAGCGGTCCATTGATTTTTGAGCACGTTCTTGGTCATCACTACTTACTGCAATTGCTTTTACGCCAAGTTCGGCAAAGTCACTCATCATAGCGTCTAGCTCTTTTAAGTATCTTCCACAGATTGGGCAGTGTAAACCACGGTAAAAAACTACCATCGTAAAGTTTTCAGCATCAGATGCCGCTAGGTCATAGGTTCCACTACTTAGAGTCGGTAGCTTAAGTTCAGGGACAGCTTGGCGTGGCATCAGTACGTTTATTTCAGACATTGGGTGTACTCCTTATTTGTGGGGATATTCAAACTTGAAAAATATTTTGAACGTTCATTCAAATTGTAGTTAGAATTAAAGCACATCTTTAGTTGATAGTCAAGTAAAACAGAAGACATTAAAGGCGTTATACTAATTTGCAGATGCCAAAAATGTATAGGTGTTACAGATGTTAAGTGATAAGAGTACTAAGCCAATAAAAACCATAACTGTGTTATCAAATGGCTATGGTGAAGATAGCATTGGCAGTTTATTGCTTAAAGAATTTCAATTACAATCTCCCGATTTGAAACTACAAGCCTTTCCAACTGTTGATAGAGGGAATAGTTACGAGTCTAAGGATGAAGTCAAGCATAAAGGTGAAGTAACACATATTGAGATTCTGGGACCACGAAAAGTCATGCCTAGTGGTGGTTTGTTGTTGCATAGTTTAGAACTTTTTCTTGCAGATATGCGTGCTGGCTTTGTGCAGATGACCTTGCAGCAGCTTTGGCAATTACGCCGAACAAAAACAGATGTTGTCTTGGTTGTCGGAGATGTTTACGCCTTAGCACTTTCACAACTCATTCCTTGTAAAGAACGTTATTTTGTACAGAGTTTGGTGTCTCGGTATCATCAAATTGATAACAAGGATCAAAAAGCAAATCGCTATATCATGGAAAACATCAGTCCATTTGAACGTTGGCTTATCAAAAACACAGTTAAGCAGATGTACGTTCGTGATGAGTTGACAGCTTCTTGGTTGCAGGAGCAAGGTTTGCAGCAGGTTCAGGCTTTAGGGAATCCTATGTTAGATGCACTTGAATTAGATGCTTTTGATGCTGAGTTTGATGTTAAACCAGTAATTGCTTTATTGCCTGGTACTAGAGAGTATGCTTTAGCATCTCTTAAAAAAATGTTTGCTGGATTAGATAGTTTTGAGGAATTTACTGCTTTGGTGGCTTGGGCAAGAGAAGAAGATATAGAGACTATGCAAGGTTGGCAAAAGGTGCAACTAGATATTTTTGAAGAGGGTTACCTATATAGCTTTATTAAAGATAATAAACAAGTTCATGTTTTTAG
>CALDTA010000408.1:0-2577 GCA_937924455.1 uncultured Deinococcales bacterium | reverse complement strand
CATTACTTGGACTTAAACGTTTAACTCTGAATACTATATCGTGACCAATACTTTCTATGGATGGTAGTGTGGATGACATAATGTGACTCCTTTCAAGAGTTCTGAATGTTATAAATCTTAGGTGTTCTGAGTATTAAGGGTATGGATGACAAGTAGTACTAAGCCTGTTAGGGTAAGTGTCATGCCCATAAAATAAATTGGTGAAGTTTTCTCGTTGAAAACAAAAATACCAACGAGGCTAATGACGACAATTGCGCAAACCCGTATGAGCGGTGAAGCAATCGAAACTGGTAATTGGGCAAAAGTTGCATAGAGCCCAAAGGTTACACAAGCGAAGGCAATACCCACGCCAAGCCCAGTGATAATGCCAGAAGGTTGGGCAAACATTGGCTGTTTTTTATAGAGTTGGATTAGTACCCAACCAAAGCCAGCTAGAAAGGTACAGCAGCCATAGAGCAAGAGTGCCAAGCTGTTTGAAATTTTACCTGCGGTAAGCTTGATTAATATATCGGCTGATGCTAACGCAATAATTGTAAAAATTGTGCTGAATATCCAGTGCATCAGCTCATCTCCTCAAGTTCCTTTGTATAAGACAAGAAATAATTTCTAGCTGTTGCGTTAAGCTGTTTTTCTGCAAAGCTTCGTAGAATTATAGCTTTTTTGGCTTTTGCACCTTTAACATTTAACTGAATCAATGCATCCACAAGTTTCAGTGCCCAAGGATAGTTCTGCTTCTGAATATTTTCCTCAAGCGCAACCTCTAAGTTCTCTATACCTCCTGCTAAGTCGGCTAGCCCCTGAGCATCTTCCTGCATCGTGGGTTGAAAAAGCTGACTTGGGTTACCATCAAACCAGCCTAAGTAACCTGTAAATATAGAACGGATAGACCATTCAACTGTTCCATAAAATTCTTGTAAATACTCAAGTGAAGCAAGTTCTTCAGGTAACTGTATATCCTCTACCAATTGGTCTGGTGTTTTACCTGCATCAATCCCTTTTAAGGTTTCTTCTAGAACATAGGCAAGAGCATTTCTATAATTGGTGAGGATGTCTTGCACATGTGCTTTGCCTGACAAAGGACGGCTGTGCCCTGGTATCAAATATTCAGCTTCAAAAGCAATCATCTTATCTAAACTGGCAACCCAAGTGGCTATATCTCGGTAAGGTCCACCACGGACAGGATAGAGATTTGGGAAAGACTTGTAGTAGTTATCTGCACCAATTAAAATGTTTTGTTCGGGTAGATAGATAATCATGGTGTCATCGGTTTCGCCTGGGGCAAAGTGGAGCTCGAGCCGCACCCCATCCACCTCCAAGACCATCCCATCTTCAGTAACCACATCAGTTGCTTCCAAAACACCCTGCCCCAAGCCTTTAAGCGGACGATTACTCGGTCCTAAACCAAGGTTGATATTTTCTTCCTGACTCAAACCTATGCCAAACTGCCGCTTTGCTCTTAACCTCTGAATGTTAGCAATACCTTTTGGTCCAAGAACATCAGCAGAAAACGCTCTGGAATAAATTTTTGGATTGTTTTCTTGAGCAAATACACTTGCACCACTAACATGATCACGATGCGAGTGGGTTAAAAAAATAGTCTTGATAGGCTTGTTTGACAGCTTTCTAAACTCTGCCAAAACATTCTCTGCTGCTTGCAGTGATTCAGTGGTGTCAACAATAATTAGACTTGTATCACCTTCAATCATGATGCTATTTGAAGATGCGTAACCTACTGCAACATGGATTTTTGGAACAATTGTAATGACTTCCTTGCGAAACTCTTTAGAGTGTTCCTGAAGTTTTTCTTTAGCCGTCATCAAACTTTATTCCTTCTGTGCTCCTGAATTTCCTCAGGTAAATCTGCTTCATCCCAGTAGCCGATAATGACACCTTTTTTCTCTCGGTTCACACCAAGACCCACTCTTTCTAAATCAGCATCATCCATGGTTGTGCGCCAACGTCCACTGATAAACCAGTTCAAAAGCTTATCTTTATAATCATTCCTGACTTCAGCATAATCAGGATGTTCACCAAGGTCATTAAGCTCTTTAGGGTCATTCACTAAATCAAAAAGCATAGGATGCATATTATGAAAGGCTATATATTTGTAACGCTCATCAGCCAACATCACCGACCAACATTCATGTGAAGGTAGCCCCATAGCTCTAGGACCTCGACGGTCTCCAAAATCAACTTCGCACACTGCGTAGTCTTTCCACTTGACATCTTTATTGTGTAGTAAAGGAAGTAGTGATAAGCCATCTAGTCTGATATTGTCATCTCTAGTCAGATATTTACCAGCAGCAACATCGACAAAAGTTGGAATCAAATCAATCAGCTCAACAGGACGACCTTCAACCGTGCCACGTGTCGCATCTGCCTCTGCGCTTGGGTCATAAATAATCAATGGCACTCTCGCAGAGCAGTCATGAAAGAAGTCTTTTTCCCCTAAGTGATGGTCACCAAAATAATCACCATGGTCACTGGTAAAAACAATCATGGTGTTATCCATCAAAGCTTGTTCTTCCATGAACTTAAAGAGCACACCCATCTGGTCATCAATTTGTTTAATTAAAC
>CALDTA010000407.1:0-4838 GCA_937924455.1 uncultured Deinococcales bacterium | reverse complement strand
CAAACTAACTACAAAGAACGCCTCAAAACACTTTTGAGTAACTTACACATCTTGCTATTGTACCACATAATCCTCTCCGAAGCATGACACTTCTCATACTCTTTTTGACCTTATCCTCACATTACTTTCAGGATTTTGGTCAATTACTTCCTAAATCGCCTTAAAGTTAACTCAAAGCAAATAAATATCACCAATAACCTCTGCTAGCGAGGCGCTTCCCACAACGACATTGCTGCACTGACAATCTCTTGAAAAACAGGCGCAGCCACTGTTGAGCCATAGAGCTTTTCCCCTTGCGGCTTATGTAGCATGACAACCACCACCGCTTGAGGCTCATCAGCAGGAAAAATCCCTGCAAAACTTGTCGTGAACTCGCCTTGTATGTACCTACCAGAATCAACATCGTAAGCATCTGCTGTACCTGTTTTACCTGCAACACGTACGCCCTCTACCAAGGAGTTTCGAGCGCCACCATATTGTGCTGCGGACACGAGCATTTCTCGCATATTGACCGCTAGCTGCTTTTCAAGCAAAGGTGTTTTTTTCGGCGGATTATCAATAAAGGCAAGTCTTGGAGAAATCAAAACACCATCATTCGCAAATACGCTGTACGCCACAGCAAGCTGTAAAGCAGTCACCGTGATGCCTTGCCCAATCGAAATAGATGCCTGATCTTGTGGCACCCACTTGTCATAGTGCTGCATACTTCCATCATTGGTGTAGTGTTCGGCTAAATCAACTGGTTGTGCAAAGCCAAAATCTCTCAACCAGTGGTAAAGCTCAGACGCTTCAAAACGCTCTGCTACTTGAATCATGCCCACATTGCTCGAATATTTGAGCAAATCAGGAACACTCATGGCCTCATCGTGAGTCATTACATCATTAAAAGTCTGCTGACCTACTTCCAAGCTCATATCTACAGAAAGGGTTTCACTCATAGCTAGTTTGCCATCTTGTAACAATGAAGCTAAAACAATTGGTTTAAAGATAGAACCAGGGTCAATTTGTTGCAAAAAAACACGGTTGTTCTTTGCATCCGCACCATAGCGAGCTTGCTCATTTGGATCGTATTCAGGATAACTAGCAGCAGCTAAAATGTGCCCTGTACCCGCTTGTAAGACAATTGCCGTACCACTTTCAGCATTGTATGAACGAGCAGTATCGCTCAAGACGTTTTGAGCAGCACTTTGTAAGGATAAGTCGATAGTCGTTTTAACATCTTCGCCAGCTTGCAAACGAGCATCAAGAGTTTTTTCTAAACCTTCAAGACCGTGTTTGCCATCAGCCTGCATTTCCCCACTAAAGCCAATCAGTGGCGCAGCAATTTCACGATTTGGATACACACGATTTTCAGCAGGACCTTGGGCAAGCACCTCGCCACTACGGTCTAAAATGTCACCACGAACCGTTACTTGGCTCACTCTTTCAGGCTGGGCTGCAAAATCTTGCTGTCTCAAACTAAATGCTAATAAAGCAAAGAAAAAGGGAACCAGTAAGAAAATATTGATGAGCATTCGGTGGTGCAAACGCATGATGGTTGGCAACTTTGGTTGTGTTACTACAACTTCTTGCTCTTTATAGTCCTGCTCATATTCAGGACGTTCAATAATTTGCTCTTCAGGAAAATGCTGCCTGTTATCCAGAACTTGTGTTTCAGGAACTATCGTTATTCTTTTTCGTTCTTTTAGAGGGCTATAAGACTGAGCTTTATTACGCCCAGATTTGCTAGACCTATCAGAGCCACGGTTCTTAGCAGAGCCACGGTTATTTTTATTAGATTTATGTTTACTAGGTTCATCACTATAGCTTTCTCTTAAAGGATCAGGCACACCAACAGAAATAGATGCCGCATTATTACGGCCATCTATATTGTTACGACCTATGCTATTAGACTGAGCGGAGCGAAAAGCCATATTATTGCCCTCCCGCTTGTGTAGCTGTAGGTTGCATCACTGTAGGTTGAGTTGTGTAGGTGGGCTCGAGCTTCTCTAACGTCATGTCTGAACTATAGTAGGGAACCATGCCCATACTTCTAGCCCAAGAACGAATTGCCAAAGGACTCGTGATGTCCGCAGCTTGTAAACGCAACGTTTGTGTTTCCACATATAAAGCATCATGTGCTTCAAGCAATTCACTATGCGACTTACGAATACGGTTGTTTTCAACTGCTACGATTGAGAATGCAAGCAACAAAGATATATAAATCAGCGTGAGCGCATGACTCACTTTCATCAAATTTGTAGATTTATCAGTAAATTCATCAGTAGATTTATTAACCGAAGCAGGTATAGAAGCTAGTCTAGCCTTTCTAGGCTCTCTAGCTTCTGGTTGCTGCTGTTTTTTACTAGATAAACCAGCTAAGCGACCAAGTCCTGATTTTGGCAATACTCTTTTTGGTCTAGTCGTCATCCTGCTTCCCATCTCCACTTATCGTTGCTTGCATAAAATCTTGCTTATTAAAATCTTGGCTAGTAAAATCTTGCTCGCCATTTGCCAAAATATCGTTAATAACACTTGCTTCAGCCACACGAAGTTTGGCACTGCGTGCTCTTGGATTTGCTTCAATTTCTGCTTCACTTGGCGTCAGTGGCTTTTTGTAAACAGATTGAAGCCTTTTACTAGAGCGTAAATGCTCTTTTACAATTCGGTCTTCTAGTGAGTGATAGCTCATCACTACTAAACGCCCACTGTCTGCCAATGAATTTTCAATCATGTTCAGTGCATCACTAAGTGCTGCAAGTTCGTCATTTACGAAAATGCGTAAACCTTGAAAACTGCGTCTTGCAGGGTGATCTTTGCGTGGACCTTTTGGATAAGCCTTAAAGATTATGTCTGCAAGCTGCTGTGTCGTTGTAATCGTTTGATTATGTCTTGCTTCGACAACTGCACGAGCCAACCTTCTGCTATAGCGCTCTTCGCCATACTTAAAAAATATCCAAGCCAGTTTTTCTTGACTAAAGTGATTAACAACTTCAGCAGCAGAAACCTCGCTGGCTTCATCCATACGCATATCCAGTGGACCATCGTGCCTGAAGGCAAAGCCCCTGCCTGCTTCATCTAACTGCATAGATGACACACCAAGATCAAGCAAGACACCAGCGACTTCGCTGATACCTGCACGACGAAGGTGCGAAGCTAAATCTCTAAAATTACCTTTAATAAATCTAAAATTGACGTTATCTTTTAAGCTTTCGGTATATTGCTGGGCATGATTGTCTCTATCGATTGCTAGGACCTTTACACCCTGCTCGAGCAATGCCCGTGTATGTCCACCAGCACCAAAGGTGCCATCGACATACCACTGTCCAGCTTTTAGATTGAGCTCTTTTAAACAAGTCTCAAGCATCACAGGATTATGTGGTGCTGACGCTACTTGTGAATCGTTTTTTGAATCGTTTTTTGAATCGTTCGGGGAATTATGACTATCGTGGTTATGACTATCGTGGTTATTCTGGCTCATCCGACAAGCTCCATTAATCTCTCAGGTACAGGAGGAGCATTTTGCAAGTCAGTAATAGTACTGAGCCACAAAGCCTCATCCCAGATTTCCAAACGATTCGGCGCACCAGCAAAAACAACTTCATGTTCAATACCAGCAAAACGCCTCAGTGCATTGGTCAAGGTAATACGACTAGTCGAGTCCATCGAAACCTTGCTTGCTCCCGAATATAGGAAACGCACAAGCCCTCTCGAATCACGATCTAGCAACGGCAGTTCTTTTAACTCTGCCTCAAGTTTGAACCAAGCCACTTTTGGAAAAACGTATAAACACCCTTCAAAACCACGAGTAAGCACTATGCCATCTGCCAGAAAATCACGAAAAGTAGGCGGCACAATTACCCGCCCCTTATCGTCTAAGTTGTACTGAAATTCTCCAAATGGCATAAGTAACTCACAAACGCTAGGCTCTCCTAGCTAGTCTCTCCTACTGATTCTCCTAAAGACCCCAACTGACGTTTAGCTAAACTAATAGCTAAACTAAAACAGTTAGTGAATTAATTACTTGTCAGCTAAACTCTAATTGATAAACTAGCTCACAAAGTAATTAAGTTTGTAGTGTGACTTTTAGAATCTGAAGGTCAAGCTACTCAGCAAATTTCTAGTAAATTTCCCGCTTACTTGTAAAGTTCATAGCTAAAACTAGACCTTAAATCATGCCTTAGCTACGCACACACTCACATTCCCACAGTCTCCCACAATCTTCTCGTCAAACAGTATACACGATGCATGTACTCCCACTCAAGTCACCTTACTTATTAAGGTATAATTTGTAGTATCTAGCATCAAAATTCATTATAGTACATAGAAAGCATTGTAAATAAGCGGATATGCACATTTACCACATAGCAAAGCTATGAGGGTTTTAATTTGAGCCAAACCCCACTTTTTGCTAAATATGGGATGAGTCCCCACAAAAATCCTAGAAAATCATGGCAAAGAAGCTATAGCTCCACTTCATACCAATTCCGTTTATATCCGTAGTTTAGTCTGATGTCATTTTTATGGAGATATCTAGGTAACTCACGGAATATGGTTGAGCAAATGATAGCTCTAGTTCATTTGTTTATTACATATATTTTCGGATACGGTATCAGGTATGCATAAGTTCTAGTGCTGGTTTTAAACTTTTAAATTTGCGGGAGAGGATGTAAGCCGGGTTCTGTCGTGTTTGGTCATCTATCTGGGCCATCTATCGCTAGATAGCTCGAGCGCTCTTCCTGGAGATCACGGGAACGGGCTATTCCTAACTCACTATCGGAGCTTGCACCAACTGGGGTTTACCTAGCTGGACGTGTCACCACATCCACTGGTGGGCTCTTACCCCACCCTTTCAGCCT
>CALDTA010000406.1:0-3153 GCA_937924455.1 uncultured Deinococcales bacterium | reverse complement strand
ACAGGCATTCCTTTCAATGAATATATCCGTCAAGAAATCCTTGCACCTCTTAGTATGGCAAGTAGCTTTTTTGAAAAGTCAAACTTTAAAGATCATGATGATATTGCTGTGCCTTATGTCATTACCAATAAAGGTTCAGCGAAACCAGGTCGATACTTGTATAGAATGATTCGCTCCGAAGGTGGGATGATTTCAAATGTTGTTGATCTAAGTCGTTATGTACGTTTCTTGATGGGTACACTTCGTGGCGAGAGTGCCATCCTTTCAGATGCCTCACTAGCACAGATTATGTCACCAACGATTGCTGAGCCTTACCTAACCACTCCTGAACTATTCAGCGATAGCCCTGAAGATGCAGTAGCAGAACCTGCTACACACTATGGTTATGGTTTAGAGATTGAAGAAGACTTTTTTGGTAATCGTCTTATTGGGCATGGTGGCAGTGTGATGGTTTCAACTGCAAATATTGCTTTTGTGCCTGATCAAAGCGTGGGTGTGGCAGTCCTTGCGAATGGTTCTGGCTATTCACTCAAGCATATTGCAAAGTTTGCGCTGGCATTGGTCATGGAAGAAGAGCCAACCAAGTTACCTTACTTGCGTATTGAAGATAGCTTACAAGGTGTTACAGGTCGTTATGAGACCTATAAAGGTACAGTTCAAGCAGAAGTTCGTAAGCATGATGATTTCTTAAAGTTATTGATTGACGATAAAGCCCAACCTGAAGAGATTATTTTAGTGCCTGATAAAGTTAATGGAGATTCGCCAAGCTTTTATACCCTTAAAGGTGGTCGACGTTTAAATGTTGAGTTCCGCTATACCGATGCTGGAATTGAGCTTATGTATCAGCGTTACAAATTTAAACGAGTAGGTATTTAATCTGCTTTCAAAAACTAAGGCATGATTTCGACAGCGAACCTAAAGTTCGCTGTTTTCTTATAACTGTACGCAGGCATGAAGTAAATCTATGTTGCTTCTGCCAAGATGGGTTTTATGTTGATATATATGACGCTTTTTTTTAGGCAAAATTTGAGAATTACAAAAGCCCTCATTAGTGGTATTGAGCCTATGATAGGTTGTCGAAATGCTTAATGGAGCACAGGCAAAACAAGAAGGTAAACAAGAAAAAGCTGATCGTATTCAGGATATGTTCAATCGTATTCATAAGCGTTATGACTTTTTGAATCGGGTGCTGAGTCTTGGTTTAGATAGCCTATGGCGTCGAGACGCGGTTAAAGCTACGTTAGTTAAGCAGCCAGAACGTATTTTAGATGTTGCTACAGGTACTGCTGATTTGGCAATTGCACTTAAGCGAGCAAGACCTAGTAGTGATGTTATAGGTGTAGATTTTGCTGAAGCTATGCTTGAAGTAGGTAGGCACAAAGTTGAAAAGGCTAATCTTGAGTTACCGTTGTTGCAGGGCGATGGTTTAGCCCTTGAGTATCCTGATAATAGCTTTCAAGCAATTACGATTGCTTATGGTTTGCGGAATTTTGCTGACGTGCAGGTAGGGTTGCAGGAGTTTTTTAGGGTGCTCGAGCCCGGCGGACGCCTCGTCGTATTAGAGTTCCCCCCACCGCCCACACACATCATAGGCAAAGCCATACGATTTTACTACTTTAATATCTTGCCACGGCTTGGTGGATTACTATCAGGCGATAAAGATGCCTATTCCTATTTACCTGCCTCTGTGATAGAATTTCCAAATCCAGAGCAGCTTGCTCAAGACATGCGGGACGTGGGGTTCTTTAAGGTTGACTACAAGGTTCAATCTTTAGGTATTTCTGCCTTGCATGTTGCAGATAAAGCAGTTGTGTTTGATTAGATATTTGAACTGCATTCGCAGTAATTTGAAAATAAAACTCATCTTAGAGATGGGTTCTGAGTCTTAGGAGTAGGATGTCACGCCAAGGATTTGAAGTTAATACAGATTTAGCGCTTGTTAACTTTGATTGGGCAACCATCGAGGTTTTGCACGAACAACGTTACAGTCTTGCAATTGATTACATTAAGAGCATTGTGCAAGGCGATAATTATGAAAATAAGGTCATGGATTTGGTCACTAGCGAAGAAGGCTTTTACGTACAAGCGAAACGCTTTCCTGCTGCTTTTTATGGTGATACTTCCAAGGCAGAGATAAGCATTGTGTCTGAAGATAAGGCCAGAGACTTAGTTTGGGAAGCTATCGCGCTTTTTAGATCAGGTGAGGTGCGTTCACTGCACTGTGTCTATTCAGAAAATGATCCACCAGATGTTTTTATGGCTTACAAACACGAAGTAGATGATGAAGTAGAAATGTATGAGCGTGGTTTTCTGAAAAACGTTCACCCGTTGCATTTACGTGTGATGGTGGATGCTAGTGAAAAATGCTCAATGCTTCAAGACAAAAAAGGTACGCTTATTTACCAACAAACTAGTGATGGTAAGCACATTGTTGTGAAAGTTAGGGGAGAAGCCAATCCTTTCCCACTACTCAATGGCTTTAATGAGTAATTTGGTTTTTGCAGGGTGGTGCTTTGCCCACCGCTTTTGATTATTAAGTATACTGGCTAATGATGGGCATAGCCCATCCTACTGATTCTGAATGGATTCTGAATGATGGTGAGTTAGCTAAATTCATTCCAACTACCTTTTCTAATGGCTGAAGATACAAAAACCAAGAAGCTGACACACTTTGAAGACGGCAAAGCCGTTATGGTGGATGTCAGTGAAAAAGCTGATACACACCGTGCTGCACATGCACAGTCTATCGTTGAACTTCCTCAAGATGCTTTAGATTCGTTAAAAGCAGGTGGCGTGGGTAAAGGTGATGCTATAGCTGTTGCAGAGCTTGCAGGCATTATGGCTGCAAAGCGTACTAGTGAACTGATTCCGCTCTGCCATCCATTACCACTAAGTAAAGTTTCTGTAAAAGGTGAACTAGTAGAAAACACCGTTCAGTTTGAAGCTATCTGTAAAACTACAGGTAAAACAGGTGTAGAGATGGAAGCACTAACTGCTGCTAGTATAGCTGCGCTCACGCTCTATGACATGCTCAAAGCCGCTAGTAAAGGCATAATCATCAAAGAGACGAAGTTGCTTTTTAAAGAAGGGGGCAAGTCAGGGACGTGGAACATAAAAACACAGCACTCTGCTTCGCAAGACAACTAGAGAGTG
>CALDTA010000405.1:0-4266 GCA_937924455.1 uncultured Deinococcales bacterium | reverse complement strand
TTTCAAGCTTTACACCGTCACCAGCTTCGACATATATATTTGTTGGTGATACACCAAGTGTAGAGCTGTACCCTCTAGAAGCATGACCAGTATTTTCTTGACCAGTAGCCTTGGCTGTTTGTGAGTTATGCAAAAAGCTTTTCATGATGCCATTTTCAATGAGTATTGTTTTCTGTGACGCCGTGCCTTCAGAATCAAAAGGTCGTGTGGCTATACCACGCTCAAGTGTAGGATCATCAATGAGTGTGATGTTACTTGCTGCGATTTTACTACCAATCTTGTCTGCAAGCCTGCTTTTACCTTCCATCAAGGTTTTACCACTGAACATATACATGAGCACGCTTAGTAAACTACCAAAAGCTTTAGGTTCAAAGTAGGCAGTATATTTACCTGTTGTTAAAGGTTGAGCCCCAAGCAAACGAGCCATTTTTTCAGTTGCTTCCATGGCAGTTTTATTTGCATCAAGGCTATGAAATTCCTTATCCCAATCAAGCCCAAAAGACTGTTTTAAGCTATCACCCTTTTCCATGATGAATGAACTACCGAGTACGGTGTAACCATTGCGATAGCCACCAGATGCACCTTTACTAGACGCAAGCGCACCTTGGACTTCGCTTTCTGTATAGCGTGAAATCATCACCTGTTTTAGGTTTGGATGTTTACGCACGGCAGCTTCAAAATCAATGGCTTTTTGTGCCTTCTCGTCAACAGGTGCAGATAAACCTTCACCAATTAAGTCCTTCTGACCAAGCGCTTTGCCTTCAGGAATAAATCCGTCGGTCGTTGTTTGCAGGTCTGCATTTTCTTTGGCTTCTTTGAGAATCCAATCAAGTGCTTCCTGATTCACTTCTTCTGTTGATGCATAACCAGTTTTCCCACCGCTAATGACTCGCAGTCCTATGCCACCTTGAGTGGCTTGTGTTATTTGCGATAGTTCTCCCTGAAAGGTGTCAATAGTTAGTTCACGTCCTTGGGACGATAAAATCTCAATATCAACACCAAGTGACTTTGCTTGTTCAAGTAGGTAGGTGCTGGCTTCTTGAAAGCCTAAAGTTTTATGACTCGCTTTATTACTCGCTTTATGACTCACTTTATTACTCACTGCGCTTCACCACCCACAACGATTTCGCTAATTCGTAAGTGAGGTTGTCCAACCTCTGTAGGTACAGAACCAGATAGACTGCCACACATACCCGCAGCAGTTTCTAAATCAGAAGAAACAGCATCGATTCGCATGATGCTTTCTGGACCTTTTCCTACTAGCATGGCACCACGCACAGGTTCTTCGATTTTGCCATTACGAATCATATAGCCTTCACGCACAGCAAAGTTGTATTCGCCAGAACCTGGTTTGACTTGACCGCCACCCATCTTTTTGGCATACAAGCCGTATTCGACATCTTTGAATAACTCTTCTTTTGGGGTGTCACCGGGGGTGATGAAGGTATTTCGCATACGAGAGGTTGGTGCGTAGGTATAGTCTTGTCGACGCCCTGAACCTGTTGGACGGTAGCCAGTTTTGATGCCACCAAGCTTATCGACCATGTAGGACTTTAAAATGCCATTTTCGATAAGTACTGTGCGCTCAGTTTGTGCACCTTCATCATCGAATTCTGTAGAACCCCAACCGTTCACCGTTGTGCCATCATCAACATAGGTGACGCATTTGCTAGCGACTTGTTCACCAAGTTTGTCGCAGAGTACCGAAGCACCTTTGGCAACGGATGTTGTCTCTAATAGGTGACCAAGTGCCTCATGAAAGATAACACCGCCAAATGCATTACCAATGACGACAGGCATCGTGCCTGCTGGTGCTTTTTTAGCCCGAAGGTTAGTAAGGGCAAGCTCGGCTGCATTTTTACCTAACTCTTGTGGTGAGAATTTATCAAAGAGTTCTAAGCCCATGCTTAGACCAGGGGAGTCCATACCTGTTTGCATGTCATTAGCATCTTCAGCGATAGCTTGTGCAACGATGCGAGTACGTACTCGCTTATCTTCTACCCAAGTGCCTTCGCTATTTGCAATTAAGACATCTTGTTCGATCTCTCCAAGTCTGCCTTCCATTTGTTTGATTTTAGAATCTATACGACCGCCTTCATCAATCTCTAGTAGGCGCTCTAGGCGATACTGTTTATCAAAATCATCTGCTGCTTTGGTGACGACATGAAGACCTTGGGCTTGTGCGATTCTAAAGTCTAAACCACCTTTACCTTGAGCATCTACTTGTCCTTTTTTAAGTTTTACGAGTGTTTGTGTTAGTTCTATCAGTGCTTCTCTGGAGAGGTCATTGCCATACGCATAAAGCACATCCGTACCATAAAATAACCTTAGCCCAGCACCATAGCTGAGGTTACTGGTGGCCTCTTTAACCTCACGGTTGACGGTGCGCATGGAGCGTTTTTTGACTCTCTCAACATAGAGTTCAGCAAAGTCTGCTCCACCTGATTTTGCGGTGAGTAAAACATCATGCACTAAATCTTTGTTTAACATAGTTAATTTTAGCATAAGGATAAATTCGTTCTGTAAGCTTGTCTGACATATCTGACATATCTGACATAGGGGTATGCTTTTACTTTTGAGGTTGAACTAAGCATACATCAAGTAGAACACCAACTTTGTTGGTAAAGCGTAGGGTATCGGTCTAAAAACCGTTTTCTACTAAAGTAGAAGAAGATGGGCACAGCGCCATCCTACTAAAATCTAGATGGGCATAGCGCCATCCTACTAAAATCTAGTAGTAAATACAGCAACTGTGTTGAAAGTCAGTAGGGTGTTGTTTCACGCACGGATTTTAAGTGAAGCATATAGATGATGGGCACAGCGCCATCCTACACAAACTAGTTTGCCTATCTGTTCTCGGCAGATGATTTTTTCGAGAGATAGAGGTGGTTGTTTAAAGTTCGTTTGAGCAGAATGTATAATTTTAGAGATGCATCATTCTTTCAAAATTCGTGATAGATTTAAGCATATTGATTTAAGTTTGACTTAAGGAGTTGTATTTTATGCGCTATAGACTGTACTTAACACTATACGTACCACTATGTCTATCATTCCTTTTTTTAACAGCTTGTGTGCCAGGCTCTGACCTTGCCTCACGTACATTTCAGATGGGACCTGAAGTACGGGTACTAGATACAGAAGCGACTCGTCGAGCAGTCTTTGTTGGTGATATCTCTAGCAATGCGATTATTTGTGCAGAGTCTCCACCTGAAGTGGTAGTAGGAGGTACGCTAGGGTTTGGCTTGAATATTCCTGATACGGTTGATGCCAATGCAACTGCAAGTGAAGCGTTATTGCAACTTGCTAAAACAACGGCTGCTTTAAGCATATTGCGTGAGCAAGTTGAGATGCTTTGTTTCTTGACAAATTATTCCAGAGAAAATTTGAGTAATGAACAAGTTGCTAGATTGTTCGAAGGTATTATAGAAGCAAGTAGTAAGCTAGCTGCGGTTGAGGTTGCTTTAGCTGAAGCTAATCTTGCACAAGCAGAGAGCGAACAAACTGTTGCTATGACCGAGGCAATTAATTCGATTTTAGCTAATTTTGATATTGTTGATGATAGGATGATTGAAGCTGCTTTAGAAATTGCACCTAATAGTTTGGCTGCACAGCCTTTATCGATGAGTACTGATGAAGTGAAACCAACCCTGACAAAGTCAGAGTTTTTTGAACTTTTGAGGTCGATGATGTCGGCTGATGAAGTTGAAGAACGTTTTGGTAATTGATTGTCGACCATAAGAATAAAAACAAAAAAGCCCTCTGTAAATCGGAGGGCTTCTTTCATGTTGTATGTTTTTATTTTCAGTTAGGCGGTGCTAGTTAGACCGTTTCATTTAGTTGTTCAGCTAAGTAAGCTTCTGCATCTGCTGAATTACCACTGAGCACATGCTTCACCCAAGCATCACGCTCGAAGGCTAGGACTCTTAAATCCCAGACATCGTTGGAAAGTTCTTGTTCTCCGACAGGCTCGAGCTGTGAGCTCGAGCTACTAGCTCGCATCAAGCTAATGTGCTTTAACTCGGTATCATAGTTCCAATAACAAATGAACACAAAGTCGTAACTACGTCCTTGGTGAATGCCAATAAAGCCAAGCCCATAGCGGTGAGGGTTCACCGCAGGTTGTGGGAGATGTTCTTTGGCAGCAGCTTTAGCTGCTTCAATTAAGTCAGCTTCGGATTGACGGCTTTCATGGGTGATGCCATAAAGCTTAATGCGCCAACCATTATTTTCCCAAAGTTCTAAGTGTTTAATCGAGCGTTTTTGATA
>CALDTA010000404.1:0-3351 GCA_937924455.1 uncultured Deinococcales bacterium | reverse complement strand
CTAACCGACCATGAGCGTTACTTGCAAGTTTGTAACCTTTGGAACGGCACAACTGACGAAGTACGTGATGCAGTGTTTGAAAACTTTAACGAGAATATGCCATTTAACCCGCTATTTATTATGGTTAACTCTGGTTCTCGTGGTAACCCAACCCAAATTCGTCAGATGGCGGGTATGCGTGGATTGATGGCTAAGCCGTCAGGTGACACAATTGAGTTGCCAATTCGTGCAAACTTCCGTGAGGGTCTAACAGTTCTTGAGTACTTCATCTCTACGCACGGTGCTCGTAAAGGTGGTGCAGATACAGCGCTTAGAACTGCGGATTCAGGTTATCTGACCCGTAAGCTTGTGGATGTTGCTCACGAAATTGTTGTTCGTGATGAAGATTGTAGTACTGCGGATTTCTTTGAGATTCCTTTATATAGCGAAAAAGATGGTCGTCCACGTCCAAATGGTCAAATCGAAATGGGCTTGTACGGTCGTAGAATTGCTTATGATTTTGAAATTGGTGAGCTGGAGATTCCAGAGGGCACAATGCTCATGCGTGATACTTTGGAAAAACTCTATGCCCAAATGAAGAAAGCGCCGAATGTAAAATCTGTGCCGATTCGCAGCCCACTAGCGTGTAACACCAGAGCTGGTGTTTGCCGTAAGTGCTATGGCATGGACCTTTCAACCATGCGTGAAGTATCTATCGGTGAAGCTGTTGGCGTTATTGCTGCTGAGTCTATTGGTGAGCCTGGTACACAGCTAACGATGCGTACTTTCCACACAGGTGGTGTGGCGGGTGCTGGTGATATTACGCAAGGTCTTCCTCGTGTAATTGAGCTGGTAGAAGCACGTAAACCGAAGGTACAAGCTGTGATTTCTGATCTTGATGGTGTTGTCACCATTGACGAAGAAGAAGATATCGATCGTTTACATGTAACTAGTGAAACAGGTGACTTCTCTAAGACTTATAAGCTGAAAAAGACTGTGCGTATGCTTGTGCGTAATGGTGAAGAGGTTACAGCAGGTCAACCACTTACTCGTGGTGCGATTAATCCACATGATTTGTTAGAAACACGTGGTCCAGAAGATGTACAGCACTATTTGGTGAATCAGGTGCAAGAAGTGTACCGTAGCCAAGGTGTAAGCGTACACGATAAGCACATCGAAGTGATTGTTCGTCAGATGCTTAAGTATGTTGAAATTGAAGGCTCAGGCGATAGCAAGTTCCTTGAAGGTCAAGTTGTTGAGAAGTTTGATGTTGAAGAAGCAAACAATGCCCTTCTTGATCAAGAGAAAGAGCCTGCAAGTTGGAAGCCTGTCTTGTTAGGTATTACTAAGGCAAGCTTGACAACCAAGTCATGGCTATCTGCTGCTAGCTTCCAGCACACAACACACGTGCTTACTGAAGCTTCGGTTGCTGGTAAGTCTGATGAGCTTGTGGGTCTTAAAGAGAACGTTATTCTTGGTAGGCTTATTCCTGCTGGTACTGGTCTTCAGACAATTCGTGATACACGAGTGGTTGATGAGCCAACGTTAAAGCGTCGTAAGGAAAATGCTGCTAAGCAACGTGTCGAGACACCAGCACCTACAGCGCCTGCTCCTGTAGAGCAGCCTGCGGCTGATGTTGCGCCAAGTTCTGACTGAGTTTGGCTTCAAGCTATAGCTTGAAGGAAATAAAATAGTATTTGAAGAGGATGTCTAGTAGTATGAGGCATCCTCTGTTTTTGTTTGGATTGTAATGAAAAAGATTGTTGCACTGGACCCTGGGCAGAATATCGGACTTGCTGTTGTAGGTTTTGATAAAAAATTGTTAGAAAGCTCTATGTTGAGTTTTGAAGAACTTGAAGCTTATATATTTCCTGAAGATAGGACTGTTGTTTTAGGGGATGGAACAGGTAGTAAGGATATTCAAGCGCTTTTGGATGGTCGGGGGATTAGTTATGAGTTAGTAGATGAAGAAGGCTCGAGCCTTGAGGCTCGATCCCACTACTTCACTGCGAAGCCACCCACAGGCTTGTGGCGATTTCTTCCAAAAACTATGATTCCAGTCAACGAACCCATAGATAACTATGCAGCTTACGTGATTGCTTTACGCTATTTGGAGAGTGTTTTAAGAACTAGCTAGTTTTTCAGAAAACTGAGCTTACTGTTCAAGCTTTTTATAAACGCTGTCATCAATACAATAATCTGCTCAACATCATTTAAATCAATCATTTCATTGGGTGAGTGCATGTAGCGGTTGGGTACAGAAATAACCGCAGTTGGTACACCAGCACGACTTTTGACAATGTGATCGCCATCTGTAAAGGTGCGTCTTGGGGCAGGTTCTATGCTGTAAGGCATTTTTAGTTTTTCAGCCGTGGCAACAAGTGCCTCAAATAGACCTTTATGTACAATGCCACCCACCGACAACGTCGGACCTGAACCAAGCGGGATATCACCATCCTGTTTTTTATTTATGCCTGGTATGTCTGTAGCATGAGTAACATCAACAGCGATTGCTAGGTCGGGGTTAAGGAAATAGGCTGCTGAGATTGCGCCAACCCCTGCTATTTCTTCTTGAACAGTTGCTACTGCTGTGACGGCTGCTTTTGCCTTTTTATCTTTGACTGCACGCCTTGCAGCTTCTAGAACGATATATGCGCCTATGCGATTATCAATAGCTTTACTAGCGATTTGACCATTAAGAAGCTCTACGACGTCTTGGTCAATCACTGCAAAATCACCAATACGCACATGCTCTTTGGCTTGTTCTTTATCTTTTGCACCGATGTCAATCCAGAGGTCTTCAATTTTACTTACTTTTGTGCGGTCACTGGCATTCATCAGGTGAATAGGTTTTTTGCCAATAATGCCCCTAAGCTCACCTTTGTAGCCGATAATTTTGACACGTTGCCCCACAAGCTGCTGTGAATCCCAGCCACCGATGCCTTTAAAGTAGATAAAACCATCATCATCTATATAGGTGATGATTAAGCCAATTTCGTCAATATGCCCTGCAAGCATAATGTGAGGTGTTTTGCCTTTATTAAACTGGGCATAGCTGTTGTTGTAGGCATCTACTTCTAGATCTGCGCCGTGTTCTAATGCTTTGTCACGCCAAGGTTTAGCTGATTGTGTTTCAAAGGAGCTTGCACCTGGTGCACGAAGTAGTTCATTGAGAAAGTCTTGGTTCATAACTAAAATTACCACAGATTGAAGCTACTTTATAGCTCTTTAGAATAGGGCACGTTCTATAAACCACAAACTTCCAATATCAACCTAGTACAGCGACAACTGATAATAAAAGGGTATGTTTTGGACGCTAAACTCTAAAAAGCTTATGAGTACAGAATATGGTAGCTAATTCAGATTATTCAC
>CALDTA010000403.1:0-10438 GCA_937924455.1 uncultured Deinococcales bacterium | reverse complement strand
TTGGAGGTATTTAATGATGAACTTACCAACCAGTTCATCACCAACAGCAGTGAGGTGGGCAACTTTTAAACCAAGTCTGCTTGTACCTACAGCGATGTTGGTTGGGCTGCCACCAGTAGAAGCAGAGAAGCTTTCTATGTCCTCAAAGTCTGCACCACTTTGCATAGAGTACAAATCCATTGAGGAACGTCCGAGGGTTATGAGGTCATACATTATAGGTATTCTTTCTTTCCACTTTTTAGGGAGGCGACTGCTGCATCTGCTAGGACTAATGCACGTTTGCCGTCTATACCAGTTGGAACATCTGCTTCTTTATTTTGCATCATGGCTACGAATGAACGCAGTTCGCTGGCGTAGGCTTCGGCGTAGCGTTCTAAAAAGAAGAAGACTGGTTTTTCTTGGGTTGTGCCTGTGGTAGTGCTGCTTGTTACGGTACTTTCGAGCACGTTTTTGAGCTCGAGCATACCCTCTGACCCATGAACTTCCACCCGTTGGTCATAACCATAACTAGCTCTACGGCTATTTGTAATCACTGCCAGCTCACCTTTAGCAAACTCAAGAGTAACAATCGCAGTATCAACATCACCAGCTTTACCAATGGCTTTATCAACTAAGCAACTACCACTAGCTGAAATCGCTACAGGGTCTTCGTTCATAAGCCAGCAGGCTATATCTAAGTCATGAATCATCATGTCTCGAAAGAGACCACCAGAGACTTCTATATAGCTAACAGGGGGTGGTTCTGGGTCACGCGATATTATCGTAATTAATTCTGCTTTACCAATTTCACCAGCAACCAAACGGTTTTTAAGTAAGCTAAAGTTTTTATCAAAACGGCGATTAAAGCCAACCATCAGTTTGGCGTTGTGTTCATTGACAACATTTAAACATTCATCGACACGTTTAACATCTAGGTCAATTGGTTTTTCACAGAATATGGCTTTGCCAGCTCTTGAGCCAGCCTCTATCAAGTCTGCATGGGTATTGGTCGCAGAGCCTATGATGATGCCATCAATTGAGCTATCTGCAAAAACCTCTTCAGAAGTGACGACTTTTGAACCATAGGTTTCTGCAAGTTTTTCAGCAGCAGGTGCGTAGACATCTACAACTGCTGCTAAGGTGCAATCTGGATGATTTGCAATGGTTGCAGCGTGAACATTGCCGATGCGTCCAGCACCAAATAGAGCTATATTTGGCATAGAGATTCCTTTCGTAGCATAGGGAACTTAATTAGTATGCTAAGCATTCGCTTTACTTTCTGCTTTACCTTGTGCATTCATAAGATGAATATAATGTTTTGCAACATCTTTTAAAGCCACTCTACTACGTTCATAGACTTCACGGTGGTTTTTAGCATCTGCTGATTCTTCCCATGTTTTTCTAAGAGCTTTATAGAGCGCTGAGCCTATGTTGCACTTCACAACACCACATTCTCTAGCAATAACATGGTCTTCTTTACTAATACCGCTGCCTCCGTGTAGTACTAAAGGCTTGCCTGTTGTTTTTGCAATGTCTCGCATAAGCTCAGCTTTTAGACTACCTGTTTGCCCATGTTCAGAACCTACAGAGATTGCCACCATATCTGCCTTACCTTCTTCAAAAAGACGCTGGCAATCTTCAGGTGTGCTGTACTCAACCATGCCTTGATTGAAGCTTTCGGCTGCAACTTCAACGGCTGCGCCAGCTATGTGCGCTGCTTCAACAACTTTTCTTGAAGTTATGACAATATCTTCGATGTCTGCGTCAGCACCGTCGTACATAATTGAGCCATAGCCAGCAGTCAAACAGGCGATATCCGTTTCATAATCTGGACCGTGGTCCATGTGTAGCAAAATTGGTACAGAAACACGCTCTGCGTAAGATTTAACTAGTGCTACTGCTTGATGAACATCAATCTGAGCAATATCAGCAGGATAGGTTTGCACAATGATAGGTGCTTGTTCCTCTTCGGCTGCTTCTATACAAGCTCGAATCATTTCTACACTACACACATTAAAGGCTGGCAGGGTGTAGTTATGTTCAAAAGCGTGCTTGATTAGCTTTCTTCCATCAAATATATACGGCATATATTGAGAAAACTCCTTTTAGGTGTTTTTGTTGATATTTATGAAACAGCGTTTTGAATAAAACAACAAATAGCACCAAATTTGACAATTTTGTATTTATTATATTATTATTCACAACAAGAAGAAAAAAATCAAGTCTTATGAGCAAAGTAGGTGCGGTTTACTTTGAAGATTATCAAGCAGTATATGAAAGATAATATTTACTACATATGCGACGGTTTACCAGATTTCGTATATCGACTTGTGTAATCCTTGATTTAATCAGTTTGCCTTAAAATAATGCACACGAAGTCGGAAACCTTCCATACGCACCCTATAAGAATCTATGCAGTTTTTTCGCAAAGCTCAAAAACATGTTCTTAATGTACTTTTTGAGGATAATCAAAGCAATTCCACGATGAACTGCGACAGTAGTTAATTGGCGAGCTTCGTAACGAGTAAGAACAGAGCTATTCAGTGTGTACAGTTATTTCGTGAAAATGCTGTCAGTAAGGTTTAATTATTTAACTATGAGTGAAGTTCAGACATTAGCTAGAGGGTTAAAAATAATTCAACTGCTTGCAGATAATGATGGTGGTCTTGGCGTTACTGAGGTTGCGAATCGTTTAGATGTAGATAAGAGCAGTGTCTCACGCATGGTGCAGACTTTGGTGAGTCATGGCTTTGCAGAGCAATGTCTTGATACACGCCGTTACAAGCTTGGTCCTGCTGCTTTGAATTTGAGTGGAGGAACAGGTGGACGGTTAGTAAGTATTGCTCAACCGTTGTTAGAACGTTTATCTGAGCAAAGTTCTGAATGTTCGCATATTGCAGTTTTGCAGCAAAGACAGATTTTCATTCTTTGCGATGTTGAATCTAAGAAAGCACTCCGTGTTGTGCCTGACCCAAGTCGTCCTTTGCCTTTACATGCAACTGCCTTAGGTAAGTCTTTAATGGCATTTGTAGATATTCCTTTAGAGGAAAAGCTAAAAAGCTATACACACAGAACGATTGTAGATAAAGACCAACTCAAGTTGCATTTAGAACAAGTTCGGTTACAGGGCTATGCAGTTGATGACGAGGAACATGAAGAGGGAATTCGTTGTTTAGCTATACCTGTTTTTGATGCGAATCAAAATGTTATTGCGACTGTGGGTATATCGGGACCTGCGGTTCGGGTTACGCCTAAGTCTATTCCAAAGTTAGCTGCTTTAGTAAAAGAAGTTGCTGCGGAGATTTCGGTGAGGCTGGGGGGTGGCTCGAGCCCCCTAAACAAGTTTACAAAACTCACAAAATCGCAATATAGTCAACAAAAAGAAGTAGAGAAAGAACTTATAAGAATATAAGAACTTAAAGTTAAGCTACTTAATTTAAATAAGAAAATTAGATTTGATGGTAATCATCAAGTTGAGCTAGAGGTATAAACTTAATATTATTAGGTTTATTGTCCTTTTTGCGTATTATATTTAGGTCTAAGCTTAGAATAACAAAGGAAAGCTTGACAAAACTAAGTAAAAGTGTTTAGAATAGAAAGGTCTAAAAAATAGGCAGTTTTGTAACCCTTACATAATCCAATTCGTAAGGGAAGACTTAGGTCGCTTAATACGGTTTATACGGTATTTCATAGTGATTTGGGTCTTAGTTCTGAGGGGTGTTTACATTCTGATGAGCCTACAGGAAGGAATAAAAACATGAAAAAGTTTTTAGCTTTAGCGGTCATGCTAATCGCTGCTACCTTTGCATTCGCACAGCCAGCACGTGATAGCCTCCACATCGAGTTCATCATGCATGAAAATGCAAACAGTGGTTTCTGGGCAGTTGTGTTCAACGGCGCTCAGCAAGCTTGTGATGATATGGGCGTAAGCTGTAACATCGACGGTCCACCAACATACGATCCACCTTTACATGCTCAAATGATTGAATCAGCAATTGCTAATGAGCCTGATGCACTAGTTATCTCACTTCCAGATGTTGCTGCACTAGGTCCAGCAATCGAAACTGCAGTTCAGTTAGGTATTCCAACCTTCTCTGTAAACTCAGGTTCAGATGATTTCCAAGATCTTGGTATCATTCGTCACGTTGGTCAAACTGAGTATGAAGCTGGTTTAGGTGCTGGTAAGCGCTTTAAAGCACTCGGTGGCACAAATGGTATTTGTATTAACCACCAAGTAGGTAATGTTGCACTTGATCTTCGTTGCCAAGGTTTCGCAGATGGTTTCGAAAATCCAGTTGAAGTTGTAGTAACAGCATCAGCAGATCCATCAGATGTATTGTCTGCAGTTAGCAGTCACTTAGATAACAATCCAGATGTTGATACTATTCTTGGTGCAGGTCCACAGGCTTCTGAGCCTACACTTCAGCACTTAGAAGATATTGGTAAAGCTGGCGATATGCTAATGGGTTCATTTGACCTTAGCCAAATTCTTCTTGATGGCATTGCAAACGATACTGTTCACTTTGCAATTGACCAGCAGCAGTATCTACAAGGTTACTTAGGTATCGTAACTGCTGTACTTTATAGCCAAACTGGTCTTCTTACTGGTAACGAAGTTGTATTGACAGGACCTGGTTTTGTTGATGCTAGTAACATTGATCAAGTTAGAGCTTTAGCTGGAACTATTCGCTAAGAAGTTAGAACTTAAGTTTTAACTTTAGATAGTTCAAGTTTGATAACAGATTTTAATAGAGTCAGGCAACTTTGTCTGACTCTATTTTTGCGACACCTATTTTATAAAACTATATAGCAGTTCCACGATTTACTGCGACAGCAGTTAATCGGCGAGGCAGATGCCTGTGGCAAGCACACAGGGTGCGAGTAAGAACGAACTCATTTAGTGTGTACAAGTTGTTACATGCAAATATTATCTACTGGAGGTTATCCCCTTGGCAGCTTCACAAGCTACAAATACTGACGAACGTATACGTCAAGTCAGTTTTTTAAATCGTCTACTGAGTCGACCAGAATTTGGTGCTTTAGCTGGCGCACTTATTGTATTCATTTTGTTTACTATTTTTTCTTGGAAACCTGATATAAATTTCCCAGGATTTTTAAGACCGCGTGCTGTTATGACGTGGCTAAAATTTTCAGCAGAAATTGGCATTATAGGTATTGGTGCAACCCTACTTATGATTGCTGGCGAGTTTGACCTTTCAGTTGGTTCAATTATTGCTGTCGCAGGGGTTATTGCTTTAACGCCTATTGTCTATTTTGGAATGGCTCCTTGGCTTGCAATACTTTTAACACTTGGCTTTTGTTTGCTCATGGGTTGGGTTAATGGAACTATTGTAAATTGGACAAGGTTACCTTCTTTTATTGTTACCTTAGCCTTTTTGTATATATATCGAGGGCTCACGTTAGTTTCTATCAGGTGGCTTACTGATGGTTCAACTAGAGTAGATGTTCAAAGACTCGTTGGTCAACATGATATTAGTAGTGTGAATGAGGCTCGAGCCTTTATTCAAAGTGATTGGCTATCTCGAATGTTTGCTGGAGAAATATGGGGAACACCAAGACTGTTTGCTTGGTTAGGTGAACTAGGTATTATGCCAACATCTACTAGAAATATTTTGGTAGATGGTGTGCGTACACCTGTTGTTCTTCCTGTAGCAGATGGTATTCCTGTTGCTGTAGCGTGGTGGATTATCCTTTTAATTCTTGCAATTATTTTGATGCAGCGTACTCGTTTTGGTAATTGGGTTTACGGTACTGGTGGACATGAAGAGTCTGCTCGCAACATGGGCGTACCAACTAAGCGTGTAAAAGTTATTTTGTTTATGGGTACTGCCCTTTGTGCAGGAATCTTTGCTTGTTTACAGGCTTTTGAATTCGGCTCGGTTGATTCATTGCGAGGTAACCTTAAAGAATTCGAAGCTATTATTGTTGCTGTAATTGGTGGCACACTTCTAACAGGTGGTTACGGTGCGGTTGCTGGTGCTTTTTGGGGTGCATTGATTTATGGCATGTTATCAAGGGGTATTGAGATTGTTTCTTGGATGCAATCTGATTGGTTCAGGATTTTACTTGGTGTAGGTTTGCTGCTAGCAGTTATGTTTAATACCTACATTCGTAAACGTGCTACGGAGGCTAAATAATGGCTGCCTTAGTTGAACTAAAAGATATTGTAAAAACCTTTGGTACTGTTATTGCACTTAATGGTGTGAGTACTTCTGTAAATGAAGGCGAAGTGCTTTGTTTGCTTGGTGATAATGGCGCTGGTAAATCTACACTGATTAAAGTGCTTTCAGGAGTACATCAACCAACAAGTGGACAGATTTATATGGATGGTCAGCCTGTTTCCTTTAAGAACCCAAGAGAAGCTCAAAAGGGTGGTATTGCTACGGTTCACCAACATTTATCTATTCAGCCGCTTATGAGTGTCACACGCAACTTTTTTATGGGTCGCGAACCTGGTGGGGCTGGTGGTGCACTTGGTTTTATCAATATGAGGTTTGCCAACAAAACGGCAAAAGAAGAAATGGCAAAAATGGGGATTGATATTCGTGACCCTAACCAAGTTGTAGGTACAATGTCGGGTGGTGAGCGTCAGGTATTAGCGATTGCCAGAGCGATTTATTTTGGCGCAAAAGTACTCATTCTTGACGAGCCAACTGCAGCACTTGGTGTAAAGCAAGCAGGCGTTGTTCTTAAGTACATTGCACAAGTTCGTGCAAAAGGTTTAGCAGTTATTTTGATTACGCACAACGTACACCATGCCTACCCAATTGCAGATAAATTTACGATTCTTAAGCGGGGTCAGTCCTACGGTACGTTTATGAAGTCAGATGTAAGTCGTGAAGAAGTACTTGGCATGATGGCGGGTAAAGAAGAATTGGATGCGCTTGAAGCTGAGCTTAAAGAATTTGAACATACCGATGCGGCACCAAAATCTGAGTTTGAAGCTGGTGTTGCTGCTGAACAAGCAGCTAGTAATAATTCCTAACTATACCTACGAGGTAATAGTATCTATCGTCTAAGCTATTACTTGTATTGATTTATGGAAGTATTAAGGAGATTTGAATGTCTGCTGAACAATTATTAAATTTCGTTGGGGGCGAATGGACACGCTCTGCAACATCTGACTATATAGATGTTGAGAACCCAGCTACAGCTGCTGTTATTGCTCATTCACCTGTTTCACCTGAAGGTGAAGTGGATGCAGCAGTTCAAGCTGCACACGCTGCTTTTTTAGAGTGGCGTCAAGTTCCTGTTGTTGATCGTGTCAAGCCTATGTTTAAGTTCAGAGATTTACTAATCGAAAACTTAGATGAACTATCTAAGGTCATTACTTTAGAAGCAGGAAAGACCTACGGTGAAAGCTTTGGTGAGTGGCAACGTGGTATCGAAAATGTAGAAGTTGCTTGTGGTATGCCAATGCTTATGCAAGGCTATAACAATGAAGATATAGCACGAGGCATTGATGAACACATGTTCCGTCAACCTCTTGGTGTAGTTGCTGCAATTACACCCTTTAACTTTCCAGGTATGATTCCGCTATGGTTCTTACCCTACGCAGTAGCGACAGGTAACAGTTTTCTATTAAAGCCATCTGAAAAAGTTCCGATGACGACACAAATGCTCTTCCGTTTATTGGATGAAGCTGGCTTTCCAAAAGGTGTAGTCAGTCTTGTGAATGGTGGTAAAGATACTGTAAATTCAATTCTTGACCATCCACAAGTTAGAGCAATATCATTTGTGGGCTCAACACCAGTTGCAAAATATATATATGGTCGTGCTACTGCAAATGGTAAACGTGCTCAGTGCCAAGGTGGTGCTAAGAATCCAGCAGTAGTTCTGCCAGATGCAGACATGGAAATGGCTACAAAAATTCTTGCAGATTCTGCTTTTGGTTGTGCTGGTCAGCGTTGCTTAGCAACCTCAGTTGCTATTACTGTTGGCGATGCACAAAAGGAATTCACAGAGCGAATCATTGATGATGCCAATAACCGCAAAACAGGCTTTGGCTTAGACGAAGATAGCAAAATGGGTCCAGTCATTGACGCTGCAAGTAAAGAACGCGTTCTGGGTTTGATTGAAACTGGCGCTAAAGATGGTGGCAATGTCATTGTTGATGGACGTAACAAAGATGTTGGTAATGATGAATTTGCTAATGGTTATTTTGTGCATCCAACCGTTGTTACGGATGTTCATCCAGACAGCACACTAGCTAAAACAGAAGTCTTTGGTCCTGTCCTCAGCATGATGAATGTGGCGACGGTAGAAGATGCAATTGAACTTGTTAACAACCGTCCATTTGGAAATCAAGCTTGTTTATTTACAGCTTCTGGTGCAGCAGCACGTGAGTTCCGCAACAAGGTAGATGCTGGTAATGTTGGCATCAATTTAGGTGTGGCTGCGCCAATGGCTATGTTTCCATTTAGTGGTTGGAACGATAGCTTCTTCGGTGATTTACATGCTCAAGGTCGCCATGGTGTTGAGTTCTATACAAATACAAAAGTAGTGGTTGAGCGTTGGCCAAAAGAATGGAGTCGCCAGTTCTAAAGGACTGAGCGCAGACCAATTATCTGTTATTTTTTAACAGATAGTTGGTCTATGTGGGTAATCAATTGAAATCATTAAATATTGCAATGATTGGTGCGGGGCGTATGGGTCAAACCCACGCTGCTGTACTGAAAACATTAAGTGAAGTTAGCATTACGGATGTTGTGGATTTTGTTCCTGAGAATGCTAAAAAAGTAGCAGACACTTTGGGCGCAAAGGTCAATGACCTTGCAGGTGTTTTGGCAGATGAGAGTGTTGGTGCGGTGTTCATAACTACGCCTACGGCAACACATGCAGATGTTATTACAGAGTGTGCAAGGGCTGGGAAAGCTATCTTCGTAGAAAAACCAGTAGCGCATACTTTAGAAGCAGCCCAACAAGTTGTTGATGTTATTAAAGAAACTGGCGTACCTTGTCAAGTCGCATTTCAGCGTCGTTTTGACCCTGCCTATATAGAAGTCAAAAAACGTATTGATGCTGGTGAGCTTGGTCCGTTAGAAAACTTTCGTGCGGTTAGTCGTGACCCATTTCAACCTCCTGTAAATTACCTTGCGACTTGTGGTGGTATGCTTGTAGATTTAGGCATTCATGACTTTGATAGTGCAAGGTTCTTTTGTGGTGAAGTTGAAGAAGTTTATGCCACTGGCACAACAGTACGTAGCCCTGAACTTGAAGAGATTGGGTTTAAGAACTTAGCAGTAGCAACCCTTAAATTTAAAAATGGTGCTGTTGGTATGCTAGAAAATGCACTTAATACTAGCTACGGTTACGAAATTATTTGCGATATTCTTGGTGAAAAAGGCAAATATCACTTAGAGAAAACTCAACAAACTCATTTTGAATCTTGGGATGCAAGTGGCGTAAACCATGACTATCCTGGACACTTTGACCAGCGTTTTCCTGAAGCTTACGCAGCGGAAGTGATTAGCTTTGCTAAGAATGTCTTTGCAGGTGAGCCAGTTGGTCCAACTGTTGAAGATGCACTTGAAAGTTCAAGACTTGCACTCGCAGCGCAGCACTCACTAGATACTGGTGAGATTGTTCATGTACCTTCTTTTGGAGCATAAATTATGGCAACTGAAAGATTAACTGTATCTCAAGCTTTGGTAAAATATTTATCTGCACAACACACAGAACTTGACGGTCAAGAACAGCGTTTGATTACGGGTATGTGGGGAATTCAAGGACACGGTAATGTACCGGGGCTTGGTCAAGCTATGCAAGAATATGGCTTGAAGTATGACATGCCTTTTTACCGTCCGCAGAATGAACAGGCGCAAGTTCATACAGCAGTAGCCTATGCTAGACATAAAAATAGATTGTCTACAATGGCTGTGACTGCATCAGTCGGACCAGGTAGTTCTAATATGATTACGGGTGCTGCATTAGCAACTGTAAACCGTATTCCAGTACTCTTATTACCATCTGACTACTTTGCAAATCGGATTCCTGACCCCGTACTTCAACAAGTTGAACATCCTAGTGAACACGATGTAAGCATCAATGATTGTTTCAGACCTGTTAGTAGATTTTTTACACGTGTTACACGTCCAGAACAGTTGTTACACGCCTTGCCAGAGGCGATGCGTGTCTTAACTGACCCTGTAGAGACTGGTGCAGTGACGTTGAGCTTGCCAGAGGATGTTCAGACAGAAGCTTATGATTGGCCAAAGTCATTGTTTGAAAAACGTGTTTGGCGTATTCGTAGACCATTAGCAGAACCAGAAGCGATTAGCGAAGCTGTCGAACTTATTAAAAATGCTAAGCGCCCAATGATTGTTATGGGTGGTGGCGTTAAGTACAGTCAAGCTTGTAAGGAACTTGCTACATTTGCAGATAGCTATGGCATCACTGTTACCGAAACTCAAGCAGGTAAAGGTGCAATTCCTTGGAA
>CALDTA010000402.1:0-6706 GCA_937924455.1 uncultured Deinococcales bacterium | reverse complement strand
GCCTTATTGAGCTGGTTCACTAAGTAATGAGATGCTAGTCTATACAGCTAAGAAAAGTGTATATTTCGTGTCTAGGACGGGAATAATCCTATTTATCCATTATTCCTCAAAATCACAATATTGGGGTGCGGAGTCTCGGTTGTAGTGTTTCCAAGTAACACAAGTAACAACTGTACACACTAAGTGAGTTAATTCTTACTCGTTACGAAGCTCGCCGATTCACTGCTGTTGCAGTGAATCGTGGAACTGCTAGAATTAAGTGGAATTGGTATTAATACCAATTCAAGCCTCGGGTTATTCCTCAGCCCTGTTCATTAAAAAAGTCAAACAGTTTTTTGAGCTAGTAAATTAGCAGCATGTTTACCAGATAACAAACTTAACGGTATTCCCCCACCAGGATGCACACTTCCACCTGCTAAGAGCAGATTAGAAACACCTTTTAGTGTTTGTTTAGGTCTTATAGTACTAAGTAATGAATGTGGTGCAGTGCCGTAGATACTGCCATAGCTAGCCAGTAGCTCTAAATGTGTTGGGGGTACAAAATGTTTGCTTTCAATAACATCAACTAAATTAAAACCACGTTTTTTCAGCTCACTTAAGACCACCTCGCTATAGCGCATATAGTCTTCTCGACTAAAGCGTTGTCCTGAGATTCTGACGGGTGGAGCATTGACCATCAAAAAACAATTTTCTGCGCCTAGAGGAGCATCTAAAGCATTTGCTTTACTACTGCTAGAAAGGTAAACAGTCGGATCATGACTTAATTTGCCTTGCTCTATGGCTGCAAACTCTGCCTTGTAGTCTTTTGAAAAGGTGATATTGTGGTGTGCTAAATCTTGTTGAGGTTCTTTAAGACCAAGGAGTAGGACAAGACCTGATAGGGAGGGCTCGAGCCTTCTCCCCCACCCCTCACGCCCCAATAACTGCTGTGTCCTCACAATATCCAACGTAGAGACTACAAAATCTGCCTGATAGCTTCCTTGAGTCGTTTCTACTGTCTTTACAACACCATTAACATGAACTAGCTTCTCGACTTCACATCTTGTTTGAATAGTCACACCAAGCGATTCAGCAAGCCCCTTTAAAGCCTTTACCAACTCATATATGCCCCCTTTTGGATAGTAAACACCCAAACCAAGCTCAACCCAAGCAATGTTGTGTAAAACCGCAGGAGCTTTATAGGGATTAGCACCAAAATAAGTTGCAAAACGCAAAAAGAACTGTTGTAACTTCTCACTTGCACCAAAGTGCTTAAGAAGCTGTATGAGACTCTTAGTGGGGTGTGCGCTCAAGCCTGAAGTTAAGCCATAGCGCATTAACTGCATAAGTGACGGCGCTTGCTGAAACAAAAAGGTATTCGCTGCACCTTCATAGAGCGTCTTGGCTTCCTCTTTTAAGGCAACATAAGCTTTTGCATCCGCAGCATCTAGCTGAGAGGTTGTAAACTCATCATCTTTTGAAACATCCCAAACAAAACCATCAGGATAGAAGTAGCGACATAGTGGATCAACTGCCTCGTATTCAAGAGGACAAGGCTGATTTGCTTGCACAAATATATCTTCAAAGACCTCTGGCAAGGTAAATACACTCGGACCTGTATCAAAGCGATAGCCATGTTCTCTTACTTCGCTTGCTTTACCACCCAAATGCCCAAGCTGCTCAAGCAACGTCACTTCATGCCCTTGAAGTGCGACATGAATAGCAGCAGATAAACCTGCAAAACCGCCTCCAAGAACAAGTACTTTTTTAGTCTTAGTCATGAATACTGTCTAGCTTTCCACACATATGCCCCTTTGCTTCGCAAAGCACGTCCTGCAATTTGGAACAGTGGCACAAATACTAAAGCTTGCAATGGGAACTCCCAAATATTACGTCCAGTTTTAGCACAACTCAAAAACCTGATACCTAATGAAAGACAAGCTGGTAATAGCCAAAGCGGATTAACAAGGACTAACAACCAGCTAAAACTGCTTGATAATGAAGTCATAAATACAGACAGTACAAGAAAGATGCGACTCTGACTGTGTGCTGCCAAGATATTTTTACTAAAGCCCTGAAGCACATCTTGTCTACTACGATACATTCTTGTAGAAATCAGCTCTCCTCCAACAGCTAAGGCAACCTTTCCACCAACACGCTTAGCAGCCTGTCCCATGCGTACATCTTCTAAAACTTCATCTTTAAAGGCAGTATGTCCACCAACCTTGTCATAACAGTCTCGACGCCACATCATGAGTTGTCCGTTACCTGCTGAAAATGCAGCCAAAGGACTATACTTCACCCCCAAATAGGGCAAGCAAGCAAGCAAAATAGTGTCAATAATCGGAACTGTCAAACGTTCATAAAAGCTTTTAGTTATCTGCTTTGGCCAAAGGCTTACAAAATCTGCTTTTTGAGCATCCATGAAGTTTAAAAGGCTAGCTAAAGTATCTTTTTGCCAAAAGACATCAGCATCTGTAAAAATAAGAATATCGCCTTTAGCAACTTGTGAAAGTTGATGACAAGCCCAATTTTTCCCACCCCATCCCTGAGGTAAAGCCTGACCTTGAATAAGCTGAATCGTCCCTTCTTCAGCATAAAGCTTTAGAAAATCACTCGTACCATCAGTTGATTCATCGTCAAGAATAATAATGTCTATATTTATATTACTATTTATATCGTTATTTATATTGCCGTGTTGTGCAACGATACCGTCTAAAGTTTCTGGTAAATTATCGATTTCGTTCCGTACTGGAATTAGAATACTGACTTTGGTTTTTTGGATGCTATTTTCACCCATAACAGACTTCAATTTTGGGAAAAAGTATAAATTCGAAAGCAGTGTTAGTACCTGTATCAAAACAAAGACTACCGAAAGGATAAGTAGCACATTTAAAATTTGCTGCACAATATCTACAATAAACATTTCTACTCAAACTCAGCTATTTATCTGATTGTTTAACTCTAACTTGCCTAATTGACTGACCAAAAGCTAAAACTCTAGCTATACGCTCATCAATTCGGGCTCTAGGCGCTTGCCAAACTGTGTATCCTTCTTCTATTGGCTCTTCAGGTGGCAAACTTGCTATGTCTTTATCTAGTTCATCTAACAAACGGTTCATCACCTGCATATAGTCTTCAGATATTTCTGAAGAAAAATCAATTGCCTCACCAAAATTCAAGAAAACTTCAGGCAACTGAGCACCACGAAATACAGTTCTAATAGCAAGTGGCACAACAGGTACTGCTGCCTTTTCAGAAAAATAATCAAGCCCTTTTTCAATAGCCTGTACTTTGGTTGCTTGTCTTATGCCACCTTCTGGAAAAATAACAAGAACACTCGCTTCATTATATCTCGCTTCATTACGTCCCAGTTCATTACATCTCGCTTCATTATATCTCAGTTCATTAGGCTTTAGAAAACGCAAAGCAGCACGAATTTCCGAAGTTCCCAGCGCCCCTAAATGTCTAAAAAAGTAAAACTTGGCAAGCTGTACTTCATCCATTAACACTCTAAAATCACAACCTAGCCTTCTGGTAATAAACCAAAGCATGTAGGCGTCCCACCAACTGTGGTGGTTAGGTGCAAGAATGTAATTTCCTTTTGGCAGATTCTCTATAGTACCTTTCAGCCAAACAGCATGAATATTTTTTCTGACTGAGCGCATAATGATGCCTTTGGTCATCGCAGCCATTAGCAGGCTAATACGCTCTCGAAGACCTTTAGACACGCTTGCTAAAAAATTCACTTTAATTTTGGAACTGAAACCAGTTCCAAGTTTGTCCTATTGAGCGAAAAGGAATGAGCAGTAAAGCCATAAATATAAACAGTAACAGCGCAGCGAATGGCAGAGAGAAAACTAAAAGTCCAACTATCATTAAAAAGATTTGAATTGCAAAGAGCACACGGATAGCATTCGATGTGTCGGTGAAGAGGCGAGGCTCGAGCCAACCCAATAGTTTCATCAACATCCAACCTGCCAAATACCAGCCGATAAAATTAGAAATAGGAATGCCATAGTAAAGTCCTCGTTCGAATTCCCAAAACCCTTGCGAAACCATCAGCGGGTCAAGTCCAACATCCCAAGCAACCAATACAAGCGGTGCTAGCCACAAGCGCCCACGCACAGGGCTTGCAAGCAACGCACATATGCAAAAGCTCCACCAGCCCAAAGGCACAAGCAAAGGCACACCAAACAAACTCAAAGCTTTCGGTGAATAGTCATAATGCCCAAAAGGTACACCTGTTGTCTTACCAACCCATTCGATAGCAAAACCAAAAACTAGCGCTACTGCAAATAAATACCATGAACGCCAGCCATAAAGTTCTATACATAGCGCCAATAACGCCATAGCGAAAAGAAAACTACTTACATATGCAAGTGGCACAAAGTACTGTGGCATCAGTGGCGTAGGCATCATAGATAGAAACCAGATACCTGCCAAACCCTGCCAAGGTCGCAAACGTTTTAAGCCCTGAAACATTCTGGCTAAGCGCACTTTGCTTTCAGGATGTAGGGCTAAAGCTAAACCACAAACAACCAATATATTGGTAACTAAAAAGAACAAAGCTTCTTCTATAGGCAAACCAAAAATCTTGATGCCAAAGGTCTGCTCAGGACTAATCCACCAAATGCCTAAACCTATCGCTATACGATCAGCAATCCACAGGTACACAGTGGGTAACATAATGCTTAGAAGCACTAATCGCTTTCGCTGCCAGATTAAATCAGCACCAAAAGCAGTTTGCAGGGCAATAACAGGAAAAGCCCAAACTGTAATCAAACCATAGTAGCGCCCCGCTTCAGTAGTCAGGGCTAAAACGCCTGTCGCTGCAAAGAGTAAACAAACAAGTGTACTAATAAGTCGAGAACTACTCAAAAGACCATTAGCAGTATTAGTAGTATTAGCAGTATTGCCAATATGAGGAGTATTGCCAGTACTAGCAGTATTAGAAATGTTGTTTGACTGAGTATCTCCCCTAACAAAATTTGATAGGTAGAAAAAGAATAAGCCTGTTAGGATTGTTTGCAGTAGAAAGAACAAATATTCTTCAAAGGGAACCCAGCCTAGCGTAAATAATACGCGCCCATCTCCATAGCCCCAGACCTCTGTTGCAACGAGTAAGTTATCCCAAGGGGTTGTATAGACAAAAGCCACGAAGCACATCAGCCCTAGTGCAGTGTAAGCAGCCCTGTTAGATACTGAGCGCAAGCCTGTAACGACACCTGTTTTTTGAAAACGTAATCGGTGAAGTACCGCTAAGATAATAATGACAGGAATTGTAAAGACAAAGTGAAACTGCAAATAAGTCATTGCTTAAGAGCATACCGCTTTTTTATCTAGGAAAACGACGGTCAATACTACAGTTATGATATTAGTTATGATATTGGTGTACAGAAATATATAGGTGTATTAATATAGGTGTATCAATATATAGGAAAGCCCCTTATCTAAAAACAGATAAGGGGCACTATAAGATTACTTACTCTAAATTCTTTAGTAGCGAATCTCGCCTTGACCATTGGCAACAAAGTTGTTGTTAGCAAAATTAAGCTGTGCTGACTCAATAGCATTTACCCCAAAACCACCGTTACGGCGAAAGCTATTGCGCTCGAGCCTCACGCGACCAATCGCAGCGACATCTATCCCAGCGTAGCTGTTATCTTCAATAATATTGTGCTCAACCTGACCACCTGACTGCTCTGTAAAGCGTATACCTGCCACAGCATTGTGATGAATCAAATTTTGGTGGATTAAAGGCTTTACCTGACCCCGAACAGCAATGCCGTAAGCAGGATTGAAGTCAAATTCACTGCTTTCAATTTGGGCACTTTGTACATATAAATCAAGCAAAAGACCAGCCCCAGCTCGAGCCTGCTCAAGAGCTTGAAAAGACCCACCTACTCTAGTCTGCGTATTTGTACTACGCACATTTTTCAACGTCACATGTCCAGAAAGCATATGTAAACCATTTGCATCACCTGTACCATCGTAAACAAAACTAATTCCTTCAGCAGAAAAGTTCCCTTGTCCAGCAAACTTCACAACATGGTGACCCGTTCTTGCAACAACAAAAGTTTGGTTCTTACCTGCACCACGCAAAAAGATATCTCTGTTAAGTTCAATTCCCTCTTGAAGATAGTAAATACCTGCTTTGAGATTTACCGTACCTCCACGAGCAGCTTGTTGAATAAAAGCACTAACCTCATGCGGTGGCACGTGCCCAGCTTGGGGTTGACCTGCAACGACACCAATCAGCGCATCAGTATCACTAATACCGCTAATGCCACTCGCACCAACTTGCTGAACATTCTGAGCAATGACTTGATTTTGAACAGCTTGAAAGTTATTTGTTTGCCCTACTGCCTGACCAAAACCTGCAATTGGCTGAACAATAATATTGGACTGCCCAGAGCTTAACTGTGCTGTCTGAGGCGTCACATTTGATTGTGGCGTCACAGCTGTAGTTGCTGAAGCTAGGTTAGGATTTTGATTTTCTCTTAAAAAGGCTAAGGGATCAAATCCCCTGCTGGATGTTGCTTGACCACTCGTTTGACCACTCACTTGACCACTCGTTTGACCGCTCGTATCAACAAAGTTTGTCAAACTCACAGGCAAGCGATTGTCATTAAAGGCGTCACCATAAGCAAAAGTTGATTCAAACTGATAATTAACGTCTGGTTCAACAGACTGGGTACTAGCAAAGGCTCTATTAGAAAAAGCT
>CALDTA010000401.1:0-2674 GCA_937924455.1 uncultured Deinococcales bacterium | reverse complement strand
CTTTTACCTTTGAAGCCTATCCAGAAGATACAATCACAATTCGTGCGATGAATCTAAACGAATTTAATCAACTAACAGGTTGTGGCATTGGTAATATCTACTTGCTCACTTCAGGCAACTCACACCAATTATCTGAAGCAACATCAAGCCTTATCTGTTCAGATAGACAAATTTTTTACGACCATAGTTACGACCTAAGTAGTTACCGATAAGTAAGTACTAATTAAAAGCAGTTCCACGATTCACTGCAACAGCAGTGAATCGGCGAGCTTCGTAACGAGTAAGAATTAACTCACTTAGTGTGTACAGTTGTTACGTGGAAACGCTATAATACCGAAGTGAATCATGGATGTCATAGTCACAAACATAGCAAAGTTTCGTAATTTGTGTGCCCTTCGGTTCTAAAGGCAACTTTTTCTGCTGATTGATTATGACTTTTTTCTTTCAGTTTAGTATAAGTACTAATTAAGACAAGCCGCTAGCAAAATATAACCCCCTGCAACTCATTGCAGGGGGCATTTTTTATAGATTAAAGATCTAAGTGATTAACGAACTTCACTACCGCTCGCAATGTCTCTATCAAGGGCTGAAACTGCCAAGTTTCCATCAGCATCTTCCGCAGCCATAATCATTCCTTGCGAAAGTACGCCACGGAGCTTCACAGGTTTGAGGTTAGCAACAATAATCACCTTCTTACCTACTAAGTCTTCAGCGTCGTACCACTGACGAATACCAGACACAATTGTGCGTTCTTCATCACCAAGCTTACAGCTCAAAACTAAGAGCTTATCTGCCTTTGGATGATTCTCACAAGCTACGATTTCTGCAACCCTAAATTCTAATTTTGCAAAATCATCAATTGTTACTTCGTCCTTGTGTACGATTCCTGTTACGTCTGTTTCATTAGCATTATCTAGTACTGCTTCTGTTGAAGCTGCTACTACAGTTGCATCACTTACGTTATTACTCATCATCTCATCTCCAGTTACAGCAACTGCTGCATTTAATGCATCCATATCAATTTTCGGGAACAGGGGTTCGCCAGGCTGTGTAACAGTACCAGCATAGCTAAGCCCCCAATTACCTGCGCCTTCAATTGTGTAGTTATCACCCAATCCAAGCTGTGCTAAAAGTTCAACAGACTTATTTGGAATGATTGGTGACAGTGCAATCGCTGAACAACGCAGTGCTTCGACACAGTTGTAAAGAACAGTGTTCAGACGCTCTTTCTGGCTTTCATCTTTTGCAAGTTCCCAAGGTTTATTCTCAGCAATATAGCGGTTAGATAACCTGACCGACTCCATCGTCCGTTCAATAGCCCGTTCAAACTGTAGCTTTTCAAAATAGTCATCAATATCACTTGGTAAAGATTTGAACGAATCCAGTAACTCAACATCTGCTTCTGTAGCTTCACCAGATTCTGGAATAACGCCATCAGTATACTTTTTGAGCATACCGAGTGTACGGTTGAGTAAATTACCTAAATCATTAGCAAGGTCAGCGTTGATGCGTTCAGCTAGACCAACTTCACCAAAGGTTGAATCTAGACCAAAGCTCATGTCTTTAAGCAGGTAATAACGAAATGCATCATTGCCGTATTTATCTTTAAGGTCTAGTGGCTTCACCACATTACCTTTTGATTTGCTCATTTTGCCTGTATCAGTTAGCCAATAGCCATGCACATTTAGATGTTGATAGATTGGTAAACCTGCACTTTTGAGCATGGTTGGCCAAAAAACACCGTGTGGCTTCAAAATATCTTTAGCAATAAAGTGTTCTACTGCTGGCCAATAGGTGCTTGTCGTACCTTGGCTTTCTAAGGCAGAGTAGTAGTTAATCAGTGCATCAAACCACACATAGGTCACGTGGTTATCATCCCAAGGAAGTGGGATTCCCCAAGGCACTCTGTCTTTTGGACGACTGATAGATAAATCACCGATTGGCTCACGCAATATGCCAAGTACTTCATTGCGATAACGCTCTGGACGAATAAAGTCAGGATTGTCCTCGATGTACTCAATCAACCAAGGACGGTACTTTTCCATACGGAAGAAATAGTTTTCTTCACTACGATATTCAGGAACGGTGTCATGGTCTTTACACTTACCATCAACCAACTCTTTTTCAGTTAGGTAGCGTTCACAGCCTATACAGTACAGCCCACCGTACTCCCCAAAGATGATGTCACCTTTGTCGTAAACCGTTTGTAAAATTTCGTTGACGACTTTTTTATGGCGCTCTTCAGTTGTACGGATAAATTCATCATATCGAATGCCAAGATCATCCCATGTATTACGGAACTTGGCTGCAATTTTATCGGTATAGGCTTGCGGACTTATGCCCGCAGCATCTGCTGCTTTTTGAATCTTTTCGCCGTGCTCGTCTGTACCTGTTAGGAAAAAAGTATTATCTCCTTTAAGCCTGTGGTAGCGAGTCACGACATCCACCAAGATAGTTGTATAGGCATGACCAATGTGTGGTTCAGCATTTACATAAAAAATGGGGGTTGTTGCGTAATATGTGTTGTTACTCATTTTAAAAACCTCTTACTCTTTGCTTTCTAGTTTGACCTATGTATGTATCATAAAAAAGGGCTATTACTGCTCAAAAATCTTAAAAATAGGCAATAAAAAAAGGCGCTGATTTAACAACAGCGCCCTGTAACGGTTAGGTT
>CALDTA010000400.1:0-13780 GCA_937924455.1 uncultured Deinococcales bacterium | reverse complement strand
CTTGAGAGTTTTGAAGCAGTTGCCAAAGATTTCAAAGGTGTTTTTGAACCATTTAGATCGGTTTCGCAGCAGATTTTTAATAAATTTGCAGAAGTTGCTGTTTAGAGACCTTTGTAGGGTTTTGACTTTTTACCTTTAATATAATAGTATAGACTTTATTGATGAAGTTTGTGTTTTATGTTTGGCTTTTAGAGGTGTTTGTGGTCTTTGGGCTTAAACCACAATGATACTTTCAAGAAATAACGTTTACTAGACGTTTGAATTTATATGCTATCAATGCAATACTCTGTTTTGATTGGATGGTCTTATGGGAAAACAAGTATTCTTTTTTCTTATTCTAGCTTTATTATCTGGCTTTTTGTGCAGCGTATTTGCTCAAACTTTAGTTACTCAAGAAGAACTAATTCAACAAGAAGGTTTAAACGATAATCCTATTGTTTCTTTCACTGTCAAAAAAGTTGATTTAGACTTAGAGTTTGGTGAAGTTATTGAACAAGAAGAGGTCTTTTCATATCAAAGAATTTATGACTCTCTTGGAAATCAAATAGAATTCATAAACGGTAAAGATATTAATTTTCGATTCAAATACAATGGTCGACTCGTAACAGAAGAAGGACTTTATAGTGATGCTGGTGAGTTAAAGTCAAAAATAGATTACATATACGATACTCAAGGTAATTTAGTTGAAGAAGCATACTATAGAGGTAGTGAATTATATACCAAATACATTTCTGAATATGATGCTCAAGGTAATAAAATCTCAACTTCAGAGTATAATTCTTCAGGCAAGTTAAATGAAAAAGAAATATATAAATACGATGCTCAAGGTAATCTAATTGAAGAGGCGTTGTATTATGGTGGGGATGGAAGCCTACTCGATAAAAAAACGTATAGTTTTGATACTCAAGGCAATCTAATTGAAGAAGTAGAGTACCGTGATGATGGTACTTTAAACGTAAAGTACGTTTATCAATATAACAATCAAGGCAATTTAACTGAAAAACTTATTTATGGCAACCAAGGTTATCAGGGTAAAGAAGTATATAAATATGATGATCGTAATAACTTAATTGAAGAAATTTTTTATGATGCAAACACTGAATATGCAAAAGGCGTATATAAATATGATGATTGGAATAATCGAATTGAAGAATCTGGGTATAGAGGTGACGTTCTAGTCCATCGTGGTCAGTGTAGCTACATAGGTGATACTCGTTCAAACTGGATAGAAAGAATTTGTTTCCCGTATGAAGAAAAGTTCGGTGAATGGCAACCTGTTTATGACGGTTGGCAAAATGAAAAAACTATCCGAGTAATTGAGTACCTAGAATAAAAAATTACCTTAAAAAATCCCATCATTGTGCATAACGAGGATAAACCTCAATGAAAAATCACGCCTCAAAATGGGGCATGATTATGGTTTACTGGTGTAAACCTTAATGATTAATACTCAAAATATAGTTTTGAGTATTTTAACCAAAAATAAGAGGTTGGTCAAAAAAAATAGCTCCTTTTCAAAGGAGCTATTAAAGGAGAGAGGGAAATACTAAGGTAAAAACATAGCTTTCTTTCTCACAAGCTGAGCTGTGCTAATACTAAACATAATGATAGCTGCAAGGATTGCTGTTGTTACAACGATAGGTGTAATCCCAGATTCTGCTACTGCAATACCAATAAAAGCCCAAACTAATACCATTGTATACGGGAAGTCACCACGTCGTAAAAGTACAGTGATTCCGATAATGACAGCAGCAATAATCATAGCTACACCAAAGAATGGTGCATTTGCTCCACCAGTAAATCCTATGCTAAGTAAAAGAACAGTTGTATTGAGAATCGTAGCTGCAGTAATCCAACCAAGATAAATACTAAAGGGAAGATGGGTTGCAATACGCTCACGCACAGATAATCCTTTTTGTTGCCCGATACCTAAACGTACATAAGCAACCATAAGGCTAACAAGTAGACCTAACATAAAGAGTTCACTCAGTAAAAATTGATTAAAATGCCACGCAAAAATCCAAGCAACATTAAAGATACAACTCCAAACAAAGGCGTATCCTAGTTTATCAAGATTTCGATTTTCTTTTTGACTAGGAAGTGCTTGATAAACAACAAATACCGCTAAGAGGGTATAGATAAGACCCCAAATACTAAACACATAGCCAGCAGGTGTGACTAAGCTATTGAAGCTATCACTAAGCTCACCAGTAGTTTGACCATTAAATGGAATAATATTGGCAAGTGCATTTACAGTAATTACAGTTCCAAATAAAGTAATGTTTAGAATTTGACGGATTGTGCTAGATGAAGTTGCTGTTTGAGTTGACATAGATATGCTAGACATTTGTAGTAACCTTTCTTCAAAAGCCTTATAGACTTTTTTGTGTAGTTATAAAAAAGCCCACGCTCATAGAGCGCAGACTTTTATTTAGGATATTTTGAGATTAGTTGCTTGGCGGTAAAATTACACCGTCAATAACATGGACTACGCCATTACCAGCAGCTAAATCTGCAACTGCAACTTTAGCTGAACCATCTAGTACAACCATGCCATCTTCAATGGTTACGGTTACAGAAGCACCATTGACGGTTTCTACCATTGCTGTACCTTCACCAGCTTCTACCGCTGCGATTACATCTGCTGCCATTAAGTTACCAGCTACAACATGGTAGGTAAGAATCCCTGCTAGACCATCACTTGCAAGTAGGTCTCCTGCACTAATGCCAAGTGCTGTAAGTGCTGCACCAAATGCCTCATTAGTTGGGGCGAATACAGTGAATGGACCTTCACCTGATAGCGTTTCGGCTAAGTCTGCTGCAATAACTGCTTCTACAAGTGTTGTATGCGCTTCACTACTTAGTGCAATATCTACAACAGTAGCTGGCATCATATCCATGCTTTCTTCCATCATGTCATTTTCCATCATGTCACTGCTTGGTGGCAAGATAACTGCGTCAATAACATGCACTACGCCATTACCAGCAGCTAAATCTGCAACTGCAACTTTAGCTGAACCATCTAATACAACCATGCCATCTTCAATTGTTACGGTCACAGAAGCACCATTGACGGTTTCTACCATTGCTGTACCTTCACCAGCTTCTACCGCTGCGATTACATCTGCTGCCATAAGTTTACCAGCTACTACGTGATAGGTAAGAATTGAAGTTAGGTCTTCACTTGCGAGTAAATCTGCAGCACTAATGCCTAGTGCTTCTAGTGCTGCTGCAAATGCATCATCAGTTGGAGCAAATACTGTAAACGGACCTTCGCTTGAGAGTGTTTCTGCTAAGCCAGCTTCTACAACTGCGGCTACTAAAGTAGTATGTGCTTCACTACCTACAGCAATATCAACAACGGTTGCTGGCATATCTTGTGCTTGTCCTAAGCTTAGAATCAAGCTGAATATAAATGTAAGACTTAAAATCGAGGACTTCGTAATTTTTTTCATGATGCTCCTTGTACTAATTTGGATTTCATCTCAGTTACAACCCTTGATGCATGCGTTTCAAAGGTTATACAAAGATTATACGAGGAGTATACACAGGTTCTAAAAATATTAACCAAGTATTAGGTTACAATCTCATTATCCTTATAAGAACAAGCTTAAATCCTTACTTTAGTTCAAGGCATAGGCATAGACTTTAGTTCAAGACATAGACATAGATGCTGGGAGTTTCAAGGTTGTACACTATTGTAGAAGGTGAGTTATTTGAGATTGGGTTTCGTAACTTAATCATTTGAAAATCCCTCTATAAGTAGCGTTTCCACATGTAGCGTTTCTGCGTAACAACTGTACACACTAAGGTTTACACAAGCTAAGGTTTACACAAGCTGAAAAAGTGCTGCCATACCTTGCCCACCACCAACACACATGCTGATGATGCCAAACTCAGAATCACTGCGTTTCATCTCTGCAAAGAGGTCTGCTGCAATTCTTGCACCTGTAGCACCTAAGGGGTGTCCAATGGCAATTGCACCACCATTGACATTGAGCTTGTCATCTGGAATGCCAAGTTCTCGTTGGCAGTAAACAGCTTGGCTGGCAAAAGCTTCATTGATTTCAAAAAGATCGATGTCACTAACCGTCATGCCCATTTTGTCTAGAAGAGTTGAGATAGCAGGTAGTGGACCAATGCCCATAATTTCTGGTGGTACACCAACTGCACTTGCTTGGACAAAACGTGCCAGTGGTTTGATACCCCTTGCCTCAGCATTTTCTGCTGACATGACCACGGTCATGGCTGCACCATCATTCATTGGCGAAGCATTACCAGCAGTGACGGTGGCTGCCTCGTCATCTGCAAAAACAGTCTTAAGCCCTGCTAAGCCTTCTAGCGTTGTGCCTTCACGTGGGCATTCGTCTTGTGTGATGGTTACATCGTGCCATGTACCTTCTTGGTCTTGGACTTTGGTTTCTACAGGAACGATGTAGTCAGCAAATTTACCAGCAGCACGTGCAGCAAGTGCTTTATTTTGAGAACTGACAGCGAAGGTATCTTGGTCGAGGCGGCTTACGCCAAATTTTCTGGCAACGTTTTCTGCGGTTTGACCCATGGTGATATAGGCTTGAGGATAGCGCTGGTAAAGGGCTTTGTTAAAGCCTTCTTTTGCATTGTGTCCGCCCATAGGTACGCGACTGGTGCAGTCGCTACCGCCAGCTAGCACAACATCTGACATACCAGTTTGAACGCTGTGTGCTGCTTGGACGATGGTTTGTAAACCACTAGCACAGAAGCGGTTGATGGTTGCTGCTGCAATCGTTTCAGGAAAGTCTGCTACATGCACAGCGATTCTTGCCATGTTGTAGCCAGCTTCACCTTCGGGGTGTGCATTGCCTAGGAATAGGTCGTTGATGTCTTCAGCGGTTAACCCGTCTGTTTGTGCCACTGCTTCCTTAAGCACGAGGGCAGCTAGGTCATCGGGTCTGGTATCTTTCATCATGCCTTTGTAGGCACGACCTACTGGTGTTCTGATTGCGGTGGTTATAACAGCATCTTTTAAATCTTTCATAAACGCTCCTTAGGTAAAATAAGTAGGTCATAAGTTGCTAAAACTTATACTCAGTTCAATTTTTAATAGTCTAGCACCTTAACGTTCATCTTTTCGTAATGTACTAATCGTAATGTACTAAGCACATTTATACAACAGCTTTGGAAGATACCCGTATTTAATACCGAAGTGAATCATAAATGTCATAATCCCAGTCAATACACAAGGTTTTCAAGCCTTTATCCTTCGGTTATTTCGCAATCTTTGCGACTATATCTTTATGACATTCATCTTTCAGTTTAGTATAAGTACTGTTTATTCGTGTTTTCTGGTAGAACGCCAACTATTTTTGCTAAGATTTATTATCAAAGCTACATCTGATGTACATCTTTAGGATTTATAGTTTATAGAAGCATGTCACTTAAACTTCGTTTATCCCTATTTTTTAGTCTCTTTTTAGCCGCTATTTTGGCTATGGTTGCGATAGCGCTTTACAGCACTACGAAGCAATCTTTAAAAGCATCTATGGTTGAACGTGCCAAACTTGCTATCACAGATTTAAAAAGTGAACAGCTAAAAACTGCTTCAAACAGAATGCCTGGCAACGCTTATTTTGAAATGGTGATTTACCCTAGAGGGGTTGTGCCTTTAAGAAATGCTGATGATATTCCAAATGGCATACAGATAACAATTCTTGGACGCAGCAACCCAACGCAAGATTCTTTGCTAGCGAAGCTTAGTCCTGAAGACAGACAGGCGCTCTTTGAAAACGACGAAATTAGGACTGATATCGTCTTGGATAGTGGTGAAACGCTCCGAGTTGTTGGTGAAGCTGGTCAGATGTGGATTTCTAGGTTTGATGGTGACGCACCTGGTTATTATTTTGTTGCTTACTCACCCTTTACCTTTCAACCTACTTTGGCACAGTTACGACGCAATCTGTTCTGGGTAATTATTCCGTCTTTTTTACTCTTTTTGCTGGGTATCTGGCTTTTAGCAAATCAGATTCTTTTACCTCTAAAACGAATTACCTCTGCTGCTGAAAAGGTCACCAGTCAAGATTTGTCGCAGAGATTGCCTGTACCAAACTCTCGTGATGAAGTGTCTACCTTGGCAAATACCGTAAATCAGATGCTTGATAGATTGCAGAATTCTGTCGTAACGCAAAGACGTTTTACGGCAGATGCAAGTCATGAATTACGAACACCTGTTACGGCTATTTCAGGTCATGCGAGTTATCTACTTAGACGAACCAACCCGACAGGGCAACAAGAAGATTCCCTGACTGTCATTAAAGAAGAATCGGATCGCATGACGAAGCTAGTTAATGATCTGCTTGAACTGGCAAGAGTTGATGGTGGCGTCTTTCCAATTAACCGTGACCCGCTTAATTTTGTGGATGTTCTGGAAGATGTAAAGCGTGATGTTGAACCTATCGCAACGATGGCAAATATTACGATGTCATCGCCCAAACCGATTATTGAGGTTTTAGGAGATACGGCGAGGTTGAAGCAAGTAGTGCTCAATTTGGTTCAGAATGCGCTCAATGCAGGCTCGAGCCAAGTGGCTATGAACCTCAACGAGCTTAAAGAAGAAAACGCAGATGGCATCATAACTGACTATGTGGAACTACAAGTTCTTGATAATGGTCCAGGCATTCCGCAAGAAGCTTTAGACAATATTTTTGATAGATTTTTCCGAGTTGATGGCGCAAGATCGACAAGAGGCAATGGCACAGGCTTAGGCTTAGCGATTGTCAAAGAAATTGTGCAGCGTCATGATGGAATAATTTCAGTTACCTCAGAAATTGGTGAAGGCACTGTATTTACCGTGCGAATTCCGGCAAATAATGATCCCGAACTCACTGAAATGATTATGCCTGTTCGTAAATCACAAGTTGAATCAAATATTCTTACGACTTAAGTGATAGTGCTATAGCTCTTGCTAACAGTACCGCTAGCATTCCCAAAATAAGATTGCCAAGAATATAAGCTATGGCAGGTATCACCCGACCTTTTTCGAGTAAGACATAGCTTTCTAGCTCAAAGGTTGAAAAGGTTGTTAATGCGCCCAAGAATCCAGTTGCAATGCCCAGTTTGAGGGCGGGGGAGAGCTGCTCGAGCCGTAAAAAGTAGAGAAGTGCTAAACAAAATGAGCCAACGACATTGACACTCAGTGTTGCAAAAGGAAAGCTACTTTCAGGTAAATATCTTTGAAATAGTAAGCCCACACTGTAGCGACTGCTTGCGCCAAGTGCGCCACCAATAAGAACGGCAAGAAACTTCATTACTTTAGAATATCAGGTTTGTAAAGTATTACAGCTATAAAACATCACGGGTTGTGTTCAGTTTTATATTCTGTAATAACCTGTGCTGATTGTCCTGTTTCTACTGCCTGTGTTGTTGTTATTGGATGAGGTGAGTTATCAAGATGATCGACTGTTTTGAGTTGCGTCTCCAGTTGGGTTTTGAATCGACGATTACGCATAAATAACCAACCGATGACCATCACTACAACCAAACTGATAATAATCATCAGAGTAGCTCTGCGCTCCATAGGATCGTTACTCACAACAGTTAAAATGATCAGCCCAAGTGCGGGTAAGAGTGCCCATTCACGACCGCCATATTCTTTTGGCAATAGGTAGAGAAGTGTAAAGGTTCCTGCAAAGATGAGCAGCATAATTGGTACGGCATCCCAGTTGTCTGAAAGCAGGCTTAGCCAAGAGTAAAAGGCTAGACCTGTAAAAATACCAGCGGGAACAAGTAACCACCAACTGCGCTTGTTGCCAAAAAAGTAGCTTAAAAAGAAACCAAGGCTGGCAGAGGATAAGGCAATCAAGCTTGCACTTTCACCTGATACCCCTGTAGCCCCCAGAGAAAGCAACATAAACCCAAAGACACGTTGCCCCCAAGTTAGATGATGTCGACTTAAGATAAAGAAGCTACTGTTGACAATCAATATGCCAATAATCCAGAGATGCGAGTAGTTGCCTTGCAAAACATTGAAGTTTGCAAGCAAAACCAAGATGCCTGCTGCAATGAACAATAAACCTAAAAACGATGCTCTATTAAATGATGTCATGAGTTAGACGAGACTTCCTGTGATAGCTTTTGGAACACAAATAGTTAAGGAAGTACCGTCATTTTCTTTGGAATTTAGATAGAAGTAGCCACCCAGTGCTTCGCTGCGTTCTCGCATAGAGGTAAGCCCAAGGCTTCCAGGAAAGTCTTGACTATCATCAAAACCAATGCCATTGTCAGCTATTTTTAAGCAAGCAGTGCTGTCGTCTTCGGTGAGTGTCATGGTCACTAAGCTAGCGTGGGCATGTTTAACGACATTGTGTAAAGCCTCTTGAGCAATCCGATATAGCTCTTGCTTCGCTGCGAAGCTGAGTTCTGGTTCATCTTCTGCATGGTACTGAATGTCGAGTTGATGGCGCATTTTAAGTGCTTCAGCCTGTTTCGCTAGCGCAACTTTCAAGCCTTCTTGTTCTAAAGATTCGGGACGTAGCTCAAAAATGAGCGAGCGCATTTCTGCTAGACCACCCTGAGCTAAGTTTTTGACATAATTTAGCGGTTCTTCTAGTTTGCTTGGATCTTTTTCTGATGTTTTAATCGCAGCATCTATACCAAGGCTTATGCCAAAAAGCGCCTGTGAGACAGAGTCGTGGAGTTCTCTTGCCAAGTGTCTACGTTCTTCAAGTGCAGCATTTTGCTTTGTCTCTCGATACAAACGATCATTTTCTATTGCTAGTGCCACTTGCGAAGCAAAAGCAGTGACAATATCACAGTCAGTTTCGTCATAAGCATCGACTTTGACATGTTCCATCGTCATCATGCCTAGTAGTTTGTTTTGAACAATGATGGGTACGCCAAGCCATGTTGCCATGTGGTAGAGCGGTTCGCCGTGATAGCCAATGGTGAAGCGCATAAAGTCTTCTGAAAAGTTTGTGGTTGAGTTAATAATTGTGTCAGTAACTGTGTCAGTACTTATGTCTAAACTATTTTCGTTATTGGTTTCAGTGGTAGTATCTCTTACAAGCAAGACTTCTTTTTTGTCTATGACACTTCTTGCCTCGCCAATGTCACCTAGTGACCAATGTTTAATAAAAATATCTTGCTCAACAGGACCTTGATAATACAAAAGCCTGATAGTTTGCTTTTCAAGTAAAAAGACGCTCACTTCAGTGTAATCTACAACTGTTTTCAGCTTTGCAAAGGTTTGACGCAAAAGCGGATTGAGGTCAGTGCCTAGGGCGATGGTGCTGGAGAGCTCGAGCAAAGCCTCCAACTGCTCCGTACGTTGCGACACCCGTTCTTCTAGAAGCTGTTCGCTTTTTCGTAAGGCTTCGTTGGTTGCAACGAGTTCTTGATTCTGTAAGGCTATATTTTGTGACATTTGGTTAAAGGTCATCCCCAAAATGCCTAGTTCACTATTTGCCTCAATTGGCAAGGTGACACCAAGATGACCTTCAGATAGATCTTGTGTTCCTTTTAAAAGCGCTTCAATAGGTTTAATCAGTAGATTTCTACTAAAAAAGGTTGCCATGACCAGCATGAGCATAAAAACTGATAAAAGATTGACAATCGTGGCTCTTAAAATCTTATTTGCCTGCTCAGCTTGAAATAGCTGCGTTAAGTCAAATGGATTAGGAAGCTTTGTGCCAGTTGCATCGATTTGGGCTAAAGAGAAGGCTCTAAAAAAGAGTAAGCCACTCACCACTGCTAGTGTCAGGACGATGCCTACAATAAGGAGTGATAAGCGTACGCTTAGCCTATTCCAGAAGAGTATTTTTGGTTGGGTTGATGCATTCATGACATATAGGGTAGTTGAACCTTACAAGTGGCTTTCTAAAGTTTCTAGGCTTTCGATACCAATGATGCCTTCACGTAATGCAAAAAGTGCTGCTTGCGTACGACTTTGCAAATTCAGTTTTGACAAGATGTTTGAAACATGGGTCTTGATGGTCATTTCAGAAACACCAAGTTTTTCGGCAATATCTTTGTTTGGATGACCTTTGGCAATTAAGCGAAGTGTATCTGTTTCACGTGGTGTTAAGGATTCACGCATTTCAGGTGTGCGAATTTCTCGACTCAAGCGTTTTTTAGCGTCTGGGTGCAAACGCACCTCACCACGATTGGCAGCAAAAATAGCTTCAATGAGCATTTCACTGTCACCTTCTTTAAGGAGATATCCAGCAGCACCTGCTTCGACAGCATCAATGACAAGTTTGTCTTCGAGCACACTTGTTAAGGCGATGAGTTCAATATCAGGAAAATTACTTTTGATTTCCCTAATTGCAGTTACTCCGTCCATGACAGGCATTTTTAAATCCATTAAAACCACATCTGGACGCAAGCGTTTTACTTCTTCCACACCTTCTTGCCCGTTACCTGCTTGTCCAATAACTTCTAGACCATCGTTTAAATTTAAAATCATTCGCAAGCCTTCACGAACGACAGCGTGGTCATCAACAAGCACTAAACGAATGTTTTCTTGCCCGTCTTGTCTATCTTGCTTGTCTTGCCTCATCAATACTCCCTTACTTTTACTAATTTCAGGTTACTTTTTTCAAGTTACGTTGCGTTTTTGACTTTCTGAACAAATATGAACAAATATGAACAAAGTATACCGTGTCTATCATGCTTTATGCCTTAGTATTCTCAGTGTGTAGTTCAGCGTCCTTAGTGTGTAGTAATGACTTAGTTTGTAGCGTGCATAGCTTGGTGCTTGTGTAGCTTGGTGCTTACCTAGTGGATTAAGTTATGACCTAAGTCTTCTTTCCAATAGTGTAATTCATGTTAGGCTTAGGAACGTCCTACCAAAGTTGTAGGTTATTTATACCGAAGTGAATCATAAATATCATAATTACCAGTATGATGATGTTTTTTAACTTCTTTGTCTTTTAACTTCTTTGTCTTTTAACTTCTTTGCTCTTTGGTTCTAATAACAACTTTCTTTGCTCATGGATGATGACTTTTTCTTTCAGTTTGGTATTACACTCAAATTATGACCCGTATCAATAATTCAACATCCGTACGAAACATGATCATTGGCATTTTTTTATGCCTATTGGCAGCAGTTTTTGCTATTTTGCCAGTTCCTATTTTTGTTCGTAGTATTGCCTTACTATTTTTAGCCTATTTGGCAGTAGCGTTTGCAAATATTGGCTTTTCTTACTTAATCGTATTAATTGTGCCCGTTGTTGGCATCTTGTTTGATAGCAATACGTGGCTGGTTTTGTCACCTGTCATTATGAGCGCAGGCTTGCTTGCAATGTTGGCTTTGGAATATACTTGGCGACGTTTGGCAGTGATTGCTTCACCATTTTTTTGGTTACTTGTACCTTTGTTTGTGCATGTTGTGTCTCAACACAGGCTCTTTGAATTACAACTACCATGGAATAACGGTATGACTTGGTGGGAGCAAAGCCCACTGGTTTGGATAATGCTTCATGGGATAGTTGCGTTTGTGGGTAGCATTATTGCAGTTATGTATGCTCCTAAAGCTCCGAATTCTAGTGCTTACGCTGATGTTGAAGTTGAACAAGTCGGTAGAGCACTGCCAGCATCAAATCAACACATGAGTAGAAGTGATTAGGGCTAAACGGTCAAATAATAATGTCAGTGTTCTCATTTAAGTTTGGAAATAGTTTTACTGGAATAATACCGAAATGAATCAATAATGTCATAATGTCAAGAAAGACAAAAGCAGAGAAAGTGCTTATCTTTCGGTTCTTTTGACGAAGTATGTAACAGCAGGACTATGATATTTATCTTTCAGTTCAGTATAAGAAGTTAAAAACTTCCAAAAAATTTCTAAGGTGCGTCCTTTTTAAACCCAAAAACATAATGATTTAACTGTGCATTCGATTTTATATCGTGACGCAACTAATAATAATTCTAAGAGAATACCTATCGATTTGCTCATCCTTTTCGAGATAAACTAGTTCTTACTGTATGGGGTTATGCTTACTCGCCTCCGCTCGCCGATTAACTGACTAGGGTCAGTTATATATATTAAAAATTGAAAGTGACTTGATTGCATGAAGAAGCTTATAAAATTACCATTTTTACTAGTAGTAATTGCTGGTGTATGTGTTGCTGTGGTTGTTAACACGGTTGTAGGACAGCAGCAGCTTGACGATGATCCTATGATTAATCGTTTACTCAATGAATTGAGTAGTTCGGGTGTTGTCAATGAATTGTCTCAAGTTGCTAGTGATGTAGATAGTCCAAATGCTTCTGATGCCTCTACGGGTAGTGATGAGAATGTAACCATCTTAGCGCCAGTTAGTCCTGTTAATAATTCTGGTTCAGCTACCTCAGAACAATCTGTGTCTAATACCTTGAGTTCGAGAATTATAATCTTAGACCAAACAGAATCTGTCTCTGAACCTGTTACAGCAAATACCTTGAGTACTGTCGTACCATTTCCTGAAAATCCAGCACCTCAAGCACAGCCTCAATTACAAGCACAGCCTCAATCCAATCCTCAATCATCAAGCTTAGCGGTACAAGCTGATGTTATGTCTGAGTCACGACTGTTTGATATTGCGTGGGCGGATCAAGAGCTTTATAAGGTGAATCTAATACCTTCTGCTTGGTCGAGTTTGGAACGGGTGCAGGGCTCGAGCATCTATCATATGCAGCTTGATATCTCTGAGGATTTACGCCAAGTAGAAGGAAAGCAAGAAGTGCTTGTGCGAAATAGCGAAGGTATTAGTCTTGATAATCTTTACTTTCATTTATACCCAAACCTTTTGGGTGGTTCGATACGAATTAACCGTTTGGAAGTAGCGGGACAGGCTACAGACGTTGTGCTCGAGCGCAACAACAGCCTGCTAAATATCATCTTACCTGCCCCCTTAGCTAGTGGCGCTGCTGTTCCCATCTATATGGAATACACTGTAACGTTGCCACAGAACTCACAGCGCAATTACGGTCTTTTTGGCATGAATGAATCCATCCTTTCGCTTGGTCATGCCTATCCGCAGCTAGCGGTCTTTAAAGAGGGTAGATGGGCGACCAACACACCACCACCACACGGTGATGTTGTTTATGCTGACACTGCTTTTTATGTTGTCGAAATTACTGCGCCACAAGCTGTGGCTGTGAGCAGTACAGGAACGGTATTCCCAAATCTAACAGCCGAGGCAACACCTGTATCAAAACAGCGTTTTACTGTGGCGGCAGGTCCTGTGCGTGACTTTTACCTTACAGCTAGTCGTGACTATGCCATTGCAGAGCGTAGTGCAGGGCAAACTAGGTTGAGAATGTATTATCCTCGCTCGATTGTATCTATAGCGAGACCAAGAGTTGAACAGATGCTCGAGCAAACGGCTGCATCCCTAGAAATATTTTCTGATCGTTTTGGACTATACCCATATACAGAACTAGATATCGCTGCTATAGCAACACCAGCATTAGGGATTGAGTATCCAAGTATTGTTGGTATGTCGACACGTTTTTTTGACAATAGCAGTAGATTATATGGCTATGATCTTGCAGAACTCCTTGAGAGCACGATTGTTCACGAAGTAGGACATCAGTGGTTTTATGGAATTGTGGGTAGCAATCAGGTCAATGAACCTTGGTTAGATGAAGCTCTAACCCAATACATAACCTTGCTTTACTACCTTGATCGTTATGGTCCAGTAGGTGCAGAGGACTTTAGGCAAGATTTACGAGAACGTTGGAATACGGGTAGGAATGCAAGCAAGTCTATTGACCTACGTACCCAAGACTATAGCGACCGTGAATATGCTGCAATCGTTTATGG
>CALDTA010000399.1:0-2506 GCA_937924455.1 uncultured Deinococcales bacterium | reverse complement strand
TGCGATTACCCTCCATGATATTCTTACTGTATGAATGTCGAACTAAGCGATGAAGCACGTACTTTATTGCAGAGAGAACGAAGCTTAATAACTGAACTGCGTGATTTACTCGATAGCGCAGATGCAAATGAAGAAGATTTTGATGATTTACGCAATGCCCTGCGTGACTTAGAAGGGTTGTTTATGTTGGTGGTCTGTGGTGAATATAACGCAGGTAAATCCACCTTTGTAAATTCCCTAATGGGGCAACGGGTGATGCTTGAAGGCGTAACACCAACAACCGATAAAATTACAATTCTGACACATGGTGACAAAGAACGAAGCATTGAGGAAGGCAGCTATGTTCTGCGCCGTGAAGTGCCGCTAGATATTTTGCAGGATATTGCTTTTGTCGATACGCCTGGAACCAACGCAGTCATAAAACGCCACCAAGAGTTGACTGAAGATTTTATTCCAAGAGCTGACCTTGTGATTTTTGTGACCAGTGCTGACCGTCCATTTAGCGAAAGTGAGCGAGAGTTTCTTGAGCTGATTCGTTCTTGGGGTAAGAAGATAATCATTGTGATTAACAAGATGGATATCTTGGAAAGTGCTGAGGAACGTGCCAAAGTTACTGACTTTGTACGTGAACAGGCCAAGGCAACCTTGGATATGGAACCACAAATCTTTGGTGTTAGTGCAAGGAGTGCTTTGCGTGCCAAAGAAGCGGGTGATGATGATGTTGTGGTGCGAAGTGGTTTGCGAGACGTTGAGACTTTAATCCAAGAAACGATTGTTGGTGGCGAGCGCTTAGAACTAAAAATGAAAAACCCACTTGGTGTTGCCCAACGAGTTGCAGAAAACTATGATGGTGTTATTGGTGAACGCCTCAAGCTACTTGAAGATGACAAGGCAACGCTGAATGAGATAGATAGGCAGCGAGAAGTTTTTAATCATGATCTGAAGCGTGACTTCTCTGGTCACATGGGCAACATCAAAAATGCCTTGATTGAAGTTGAGCGCCGTGGCGATGTGTTTTTTGATGACCGTTTACGGATGGGCAAAGTCCTTGACTTGATGAATACAGATAAAGTCAAAGCAGATTTTGAAAAAGAAGTTATTCGCAATGCTGATAGTGATATTGATAATGCAGTGGGTGATATGGCGGACTGGTTCATTAGCCGAAACCTGCAAGTGTGGGAAGATGTGATGACATTCGTACAGAAGCGTCAGAAGGCAGCAGATTCCACAACTGAGTCTAAGATGGTTGGCGAAGTGGGCAGCCGTTTTCAGTATGACCGTGAAAACTTAATTCGCAACATTGGCGATAAAGCGCAAGGTGTATTGCTAAATTATGATCGAAAGATAGAAGCAGGCAAGCTTGCAGATAGCTTTCAGGGTGCAGTGGTTCGTAGTGGTCTTTTAGGACTTGGCGGCATTGGTCTAGGTGCTGCTACAGTTGCCTTTTTGTCAGGTGCAATGCTTGACATAACTGGTGTGGCTTTAGGTTTTGCTGTCGCTGGTTTGGGCTTGTTGGTCTTACCAACACGTCGTCGCAGAGCAAAGAAGGACCTGCACGACAAAATGCAAGAGCTGCGAGATGGTTTAGAAAGTAGTCTTTCAAAGCAGTTTGATGTAGAGCTGAGTAAGTCCAACGAACGTTTGGACGCAGCTATTTCACCTTATACCCGTTTTGTACGTAGTGAGCTTGGAAGACTGGAAACAGTGCGTGAAGATATTCGTGCGAAGAAAGAAGAGATAGTTAGTTTGCGTGCGGATATTGAGGCTATGAGTTAGTAGTGCATCAAGACTAGATTGTAGTGCATCAAGATTAGATTACAGAATGACTTGTGCGTCTCGTCAAATCCTTCCGCTCTTACAGGGCACCTTCCTTTATCTAAAGGAAGGAAAAATTAGTTTGAACCATATTTTTAGTTTATTAAATTTAGCTTTTTAAGGTTTTTATGGAAAATGCTGCACCTCAAAAAAAACGCATATTGGTTGTTGGTTCTATCAATATGGATATTGTTGTTCAGGTTGAAGAGCAGCCAAAAGCTGGTGAGACATTACTTGGTAGTGATGCTTTAAATATTTCAGGTGGCAAGGGGGCGAATCAGGCGGTGGGGGCTGCTAGGGCTATTCCCTTAGAGCTAAAAGAGCAGCTTAGTGTTGTCATGCTTGCCAATGTTGGAACTGACGGTTACGGAAAAACACTCAAAGATAATTTGCAAGCTTCAGGTGTAAATGTTGACTATGTTGAGGCGGTAGATGGTTCTAGTGGTATTGCTTTAATTACTGTCGACCAACATGGTGAAAACATGATCGTGGTTAGTCCAAGTGCTAATGGCAACCTTACATCTGACCGACTGAAAGCTGACATGCTAGATGATGTTGCAATGGTTGTGATGCAGTTAGAAGTTCCTATAGAAACTGTTGAAGCTGTTGCAAAAGCTGCCTTTGAACGTCAGATTCCCGTGTTGCTTAATCCAGCACCAGCACAAGAATTATCAGAAGAGTTACTTAGCAA
>CALDTA010000398.1:0-4960 GCA_937924455.1 uncultured Deinococcales bacterium | reverse complement strand
TATCAATCTCCTATAAAAAAGCCTTTTACTAGGCTTACATAAGCCACTATGAACTTGCTGAGTATTGGTAGAGTATTTATAGCTTAAGCGTGTAGGAAAATGTGCTGTGTATGCGCTATGTATGCGTTGTGTATGCGCTGTGTATGTGATGCGATTTCACCTTGCAGTTTTTTTCGCTTCGCTCTAAAAACATGCTATACCTCTTGATATCACCATCTTGATATCACCAATGTGTTCATGCAAGCTCATGACTCATTTTCGGTCTAGTTTAATTGATTTTTGGCTAGAAATAAAACAGATTCTTTACAGAGTCTCTATAGGTTTTTGTGGATTTTATCTAGATTGTTTGTATAGAGGGATGTGCCATTTGCAGTTATATCGTTAGGCAACACCTGTTTTGACGCCTTGTTTTTCAAGATAGCGTCTATAAGCAATCGCTAACCTATCTGACATGAGGTGTAGTTCTTCTCGTAGGTCTAAAGGGAGTAGTTCAGGACGCTGACTTTGGACAATGACTTCGTCTTGAGAAAAGACTTTGTCTTGGAAGGCTTGAAAGGTTGCATCTTCTGTTTCAAAGGCGTAGTTGCGACTGAGTAGGATATAGGCTTTAGTTTTACCATCAGCAACAGGTGAGGTTTGCAGCATCATGGCAAAGATATCTGGGCTGGTGCTGTCTGTTTTGCGAAAGTGTGCAGTCATAGGACTTAGCACGCTGTAGATATAGTCATTGTTAACAACTTTGCCTCGACCGTCTGGGTCGGGTTGAAAGATGCGAATGGTATCAGTGACTAGGGTAGTGCTGTTGTTATCTACCTGTTCATGTACATGGTATTCAGGGATTTCAGCGTGGGAGGGTACGCCTAGTAAACCTTCGTGTACCCACATGAGGTGTGAGACATCTAAAAAGTTTTCGATAACTCGTGGTGCTTGTGCGTTAATTGTATAGGGTCCACAGTGGATAGTTTTGAAGCCTGCTTCTTCAAATTCTGGGTAGTGGGGGATGTCATTTACAGGTTCTCCTAAACACAGCCAGATTAGACCATAGCGTTCAGTGGCGGCGTAGGGGTGGGCTCGAGCCTTCTCTGGGATATTCTGCTGATCACCTTGTGCGGGAATATGCACACACTGTCCAGAGCTGTCATAACGCCAGCCATGATAGGGGCAAACCAAGCAGCCATCTTCAATTTTGCCAAGTGATAAGGCGGTTCCTCTGTGGATGCACAAATCTCGAAAGGCGAGAATATCTGTATCTTGTTGCTCCTCTTTTTGCGCCTGTTCTTGTGTGTCTTTTCGCCATAAGACCACTTTTTCACCCAGTAGCTCAACTTGTAACGGTTCATCACCTAAGTCGCTACTAAGCCCCACGACATGCCAATGTGATAGAAGAACTTTGTCATCAATCATTTTTAATCATCATTCCCTGAAATATAAGTGTTTTGGTCAAAGGCAAGTAGCCATTCTTCACTAGTATTAGCACCGTTTTTAGTCGCTTTGATAAAGCTTAAGTTTAGGTAATAGTGCAGATGATACTGAAAACCATCAGGGTCTAGGTCATCATAATCAACTTCGAAGAGAACATTGCATAGCTCCGCAGTTTCTAAGCGTTGTACTTCTCGCAAGTAGATTTTCCAATCCTCATCTTCAAACCAATCTTTGTGAAAGGCAACAATGCTTTCAAAATCGGTCATCAAGGTACCATCGAGCAATATCAAGCTTAAACGCCCATCGTCTAAAAGCGTTTCGGTGAAACGAGCTAAGTCACGAGATTTAAAAGCTGAAATATGTTTGTTCAGCGTGTCATCAAAGGTCATGGGATTAGTTTAACCTTTTGAGGCTCTTAGTGTGTTGTGGTAGGGGATTGAAATTGTCTTTTTGTATAGGGTGTTGTGAAATGTTAGCGAAGCTTAGCTCTAAAGCATATTTTTTTCGTTGAATAGCAGTTTATAGCACTATCTTTAGCAGTACCTTTTGTTTTGGGGGGTATAGTGGGATAGGCCCCATACTCGGGGAAGCATGGAGCCTGAGGGGTGATTAGCGGATTCATCAGTTACGAAAATGTCTTGATCGGGAAACTAATAGATCTGTAACTAACTCAACCATAATCTTTCGAAGTGTATTATTTGAGGCGTAGCGAAAGGTTAACAGTAAAGATACAATTATTTTTTGTTTCACTATTATTCAAGGCATAGTTCTCTAACGCCTTGTTTGATTCATTAGCGCTTAGTTAACAGTTTAGTAGCAAGAGCTTGTTTTGGCGTATGTTTCGTGCAGCGTTGTATATGTGAGAATAGACCTTATATAGGGGGAATCTGCTTAAATTCGCTAGTCTTTGTGGTCTAAATCGTTAGGGGCGCTCGAGCCCAAAAACATCTTGCGTCCGAATGTAATCTGAGCCTGCCATCCTACCAACAGCCTTTAATTTCGTATTGTCAATTTTATAATTTGGCAACATAACGTCATCTTCGATGTGTATATGCACGACTTCGCCAATTACAATGATGGCAGAACCTTCCAAATCTCCAGTTGCGTAAGTGTGTTTGACGATGCATTCAAAGTGAATAGGGCTTTCTTTAACCCGTGGTGCTTTAATAAGTTTTGAAGCTATTGGTGTAACCCCTGCAAATTCAAATTCGCTTTCTTCAGATGGTAGTGTGGCAGAGCTTTTGTTCATGGCTTCTGCTGTGTCTTCAGTGACAATATTGAGAACAAATTCTTTAGTAGCCAAGACATTATTCAACGTGTCTTTTTTGCCATTAGCCGTGATGCCACAACTAAAAACTACGTGGGGTGGGTTTGAAGCAATGGCATTAAAAAATGAGTAGGGTGCAAGGTTGGCAATACCATCAGGGCTTAAGGTTGAAATCCAACCGATAGGACGAGGGATAATGCTGCCAGTAAGTAGTTTATAAGCAGATTTTGAATCTATGTCTTTTGGGTTAATTTCCATGACTTACTATGTGCATAGCTTTGACAATATAGCAAGCCTGTTGCGATAGAGGGGTGCATCCTTATTTTGGTTTTACCAATTCGTAAGATAACGCTACATTCGATACGGATGCACCTTAGAAGTTTTTTCCGCTTCGCTACAAAAACGTTCTGGCTTTGGTTTATCCGCCATTTTGCGGATGCACCCGCGATAGAGGTACACTGTTTTTATATATGCAGCTTACTTTGAAACAAGCCAGTTTTCGTGATGTTACCGAGCTTTGTATGTTTAATCAGTTATTGATACGAGATGAAGGTGCGAATAATCCGATGAGCTTGGGTGAGCTCGAGCAACGAATGCTAGGTCTTTTCAACAACGGCTATCAAGCAAACTTTATCTCTATTGATGATGTCGATATTGGTTACATACTTTTTGTAGAACGACAGAACGATAGAGCAGAGCCTTATATATTTTTGCGTCATTTCTTTATTCAAGATACTTACCGTAGACAAGGTATAGGTAAAGATGTCATTAGCCAGCTTAAGGCTGAACAATTCAAAGGTAAAAAAGTGCTTTTAGAAGTGTTGGTCAGTAATGAAAGAGGCCGCAACTTTTGGGAAAGCTGCGGCTTTGAATATCGTTCGATGACGATGGAGTTACCTGTCTAATTCTCCCTCCTTTAAAAAAGGAGGGTTGGGGAGGATTCTTTAGAGCACAATAATCATTTACCAATCAAAGCGAATTTAAACAAAAATCAGTTACGCCGATAGTTTTCTAAAGCATTTGTATAGTCGTTGTCTTGAATAGCTGTGAATACTTTTTCTGTATCTCGTTGAGCAAGTTTGATAGCACTATCTGTCACACCAACACCTTGCATAGCTAAAAGTGCAGCACCGTAAGCAGCACCTTGATTTTGTGAAAGGCGTTCTAGTTTTAGCCCTAAAACATCTGCATTCATCTGTAACCACATATCTGACTCAGCGCCACCTCCCGCAGTTAAGCAGGTTTTTAAGGTTGTGAGGTTTGAGATAACATCAAGCGCATCTGCCATGCTAAAAGCAACACCTTCAAGTACAGAACGCACAATATCTGCTTGGTTTGTGGCTAAGCTTAATCCAGTCCATGAACCACGCAAATCTGGGTTCATGTGTGGCGTGCGTTCGCCAGATAGGTACGGCTTAAAGCAAACGCCATTACTACCGATTTCGCTTGTGGATGCTAGTTCTGTTAAATAATCAAAAGAATGGTCTGGCGCAAAGGTATCATGATACCACTGAAAGCTACCCGCAGCAGAGAGAGTCACGCCTAATAGGTTGTAGCCACCATCTGCATGGCAGAAGAGATGCACCCGACCCTCAGGGTCAGGTTTTGCTTCGGTTAGTGGCGCAAAGATGACACCCGAAGTACCTAAGCTAAGTGTCCCAAGTGATGTATCAGAACTCGATAATCCTAAGCCAATGGCAGCAGCAGCATTGTCACCACCACCAGCAATTACTGGCAAGCCTTCTGGTAAGTCTGTAGCCAGTGCCATATCAGCAGTTAGTGTGCCTGTTTGTTCATGCGATGCAATGATGTTGGGGAAGATGCTTGGGTCGATGCCCAGAGCCTTCAAAATATCTGTGTCCCACTCTTTCTTCGCAAGGTTAAAACAGTTACTGCCAGATGCATCGCTTGGTTCTGCAACCATCTCACCCGTGAGTACATAGCCTAAGTAGTCTTTAGGCAATAAAGAGTGACGTAATTTAGCAAAGTTCTCAGCTTCTGCTTCTTGCATCCAAACTATTTTAGGTGCATGAAAACCAGTGATGGCAGGATTACCAGTACTCTGAATAAAATCAGAGCGAGGTACTTTGGTTTCCATCGTTTTAACTGCCTCACCTGTGCGTTGGTCGTTCCAAAGGAGTGCAGGGCGTATAACTTCACCACTTGCATCTAAGGGGACCATGCCATGCATTTGCCCAGATAGACCTAATGCTGTAACACTATAGTTACTGCCTAGCTTTGCTACCATCTCTTTTAAAGCTAAGAGGCTTT
>CALDTA010000397.1:0-16584 GCA_937924455.1 uncultured Deinococcales bacterium | reverse complement strand
GCAATAAAGGTTCCTGTAAAAGATAGACCATTGCAGTAGTCATCAGAAAGTAGACCTGCGTCATAAGCCTTGCCAATAGTCTGCCACTTATCTTTTTCTGTTGCATAGTAAAACTGAAAGGTGTCATGTTGGAAAGCTACTTTTAGGTATATCTGGGTAGTATCGCCTAGTGCTATTGGAGTATCTAGAGCTTCTTCATAACGTCTAGCGTCATAGCTCATAATGTTTAAGCTTTTACCTGTAGTTTCATCCTGACTGATGCATAGATAAACCCAGTGACCTGTATCGTAGTAGGCAGCAAGACCTGCCATTTGTTGAAAGCTTTCGGGTGAGAACTCAACACAGGTTTCTGCTTCTGCATAGTGCGATTGTAGTCTTCGAGCAATTAAGCTTTGCGTATGTCTAGAGATCAAGGATTCCTGACCATGAATTCGTAGATGACTTGGTCTTGCATCTAGTTTGAGCCAGTCATTATTGGCGGGAATTCGTAATGTTTGCCAGTGAACTGATAACTCCCCTGAATCAAACTCTTCAACTGTTGCTTCAGGTTCAAATTTGTGTTCAGTTAGACTAGATTCAGGAACTTCTTGTTGTGGGTAATTTCCTCCCGTTGCAAGTCTTGGCCAACCATCATCATCCCAACGAAGTTTTTGGATACCAGTTTCTCTACCCAAATTACATCTGCCACGTGTCTCTAAAGGGCGACCACAGAGGTGTGCGAGATACCATTCATCAGTTGGTGTCTGTACCCAACTAGCATGTCCTGATTTTTGTATTGGTAGATCTGGATGATGCCAAGCAGTGAGGAGTGGATTGTCTGGGTGAACTTCGTAGGGTCCTTCGAGCGTTTTAGAACGTGCTAATGTAACTGCATGTTCATATGACGTGCCACCTTCAGCAGTCATGAGGTAATAGTAGTCATTGACTTTGTAAATGTGGGAAGCTTCAGTAACACCGAGTTCTGTACCTTTAAAGATGTTCTTAATATCACCAACAAGCTTTTGTTCAGTGACGCTATATTCTTGGAGTAAAATACCACCAAATTGATTTTTTCCTTTGCGGTGATCCCAAACCATATTGAGAAACCACTTGCGACCATCATCATCGTGAAAGAGAGATGGATCGAAACCGCTAGAGTTTAGATAGATTGGTTCTGACCAAGGACCTTCAATGTTTTTAGCAGTAACCAAGTAGTTGTGTGTATCTTTAAATACTTCATCAACCGCCCAAGTTTTTACATCGGTATAGATAAGGTAGAATAGTCCATCGTGATAGCTTAGAGCTGGTGCCCATATGCCGCCAGAATTAGGATTGCCGAGCATATTGAGTTGACTTTGGCGAGATAATGGGCGAGTAAGCAAGCGCCAGTTTTTTAAGTCTTTACTATGATGAATTTGTACACCAGGAAACCACTCGAAGGTTGAGGTAGCTATATAGTAATCATCACCTGCGCGACAGATACAAGGATCTGGATTGAAGCCTCGTAGAATTGGATTTTGAATCATGATAGTTGTTAGTGCTCCTATTTAGTTATAAGTTCTATTTAGTTATAAGTTCTATGCGGTCTATATATTGTTTTGTAGCTGAAGGGGGAAAAGAGATACTATAATTCCAGACTTCTTCTAAACTGCGTTCTGGAATAGAATCTTTAAAGTTAAAAGATATTTTTTGCCACTTACCAGTTTGACTAGTAGTGATTGTTGGGGAGAGAGGGAAGCTCGAGCTCAGCTCAGGCAACTCATAAACCCGTACATAGTCAATCAAAAAATCCTGCGGAAATTCACTACTTTCATTTGGGTACCCTGGCCAACTGCCACCTACTGCTAAGTTTAGGAGGATAAAAAAGGGATGGTCAAATACCCAGCGTTTTTCAGCAGCTAAATCTTCAGGTCTAAGCGTGTGGTATTGAGTACCATCTAAGTACCAGCGAATTTCATCTTGTTCCCATTCGACAGCATAGCTATGAAAATCATCAGCGAAGGCTTCTCGCTTTGGTAAAAAAGCTGTCGAACTTGGACCATTGCCACCAGAGTAACCAGGACCATGCACAGTGCCATGAATCTTTAAAGGTTCTCTACCGATATTTTCCATGATGTCAATTTCACCTGAATTAGGCCAGTTGACACTTTTGAAATTATTGCCTAGCATCCAAAAGGCAGGCCAAAAACCTTGACCACTAGGTATTTTCATTCGTGCTTCTATTCTTCCGTATTCTACTTCAACTTTGTCTTCAGTTTTGATGCGTGCAGAGGTGTATTTACAGGGTCCGTAATAACAGTCTAGATTACTATCCTCAGGTAGCTTTTCTGCTCGAATAACTAAGTTACCTTGACCATCGTGGAAGATATTTTCAGTTTTGCTAGTATAATACTGGTGTTCTGAATTTCCCCAGCCAGCACCGTCACCTAGCTCGATTGTCCAATAGTTTTCATTGGGTAAAGTGCCTTTTGCTGAGTTAAATTCATCTTGCCAAACGATTGTCCAGTCAGAGCTTTGACTTTGTTTTAGCTTGTTTACATCTACTGCGCTAAAGGTGGCGGTTATATCTTCTGCGTTATCACCATAATACCAAAGTGACATGCCACTACTATTTTGCCAATTTTGTCGACTTAAGAAATTTTTGTGGAATACTTGTTTGCTATCTGAAGTTGAGATTGCTAAAACATTTTCAAACTCTTCTTGTTGAGGCAAGGCTAGCGGAGAGTCTGCTGCAATTTCAAGAATGGCAAGGTTTGAGATAAGGTCTGAACTAAGGTCTGAACTAAGGTCTGAACTAAGACTTGAGATAAGGTCTGAAGTATCTTTGTTAGCTTCAAAATCTTCTAGTACAGATTCTGAACTTATGTCATTATCAAGAATTAGCACAGTTAATGCTTTGCGAAAACTTAGTTCTATAGTATTTGTTAGCGGATTAGATAAGAAGATACGAAAGCTTTCTTCTTCTTCAAGTTTTGTATTATCAATTATATCGATAGATATCAGGGCTTTAGTTTCACCAGCAGGGATTGATAGTGTTCCACCTGATAGGTCGAGGTAGTCTCGTTCGGCTCGAGCCTCGTAATCTTCCAAGCTATAGTCTAGAGAAACGTTTTTATCACTAATAGCATCAAGCTCTACAACTATTTCAATAACATCGCCTTCATTAACTTCAATAAAGGTTTTTGTAAAACCAACTTTGATTGGCTTTGTTTCTTGTGCTGAAACTAAATCTAAACTTACTAGCAATGATAGAAGTGTGACTATAACTAGTGTTTGTTTTGGCTTTAAGTACTTTGGCAGCATGGTTAGTTATCTAACTTTGATACGGAAAAGAACATCAAGGCTCTGGCTGGTACAACAAATTGCTCATCAAGGTAGACTTCCGAGCTTTCGTAAAGTGGTGGGTCGTCATATAGTTCGTAAGTTTCATCTGACAAAAGGACTTGTTGTGCTAAAGGGTCATAATCAAATGGTAAGCTAAGCTTTGTGAGTCGGTCTGTGGTGTTTAGATTTATAACCATCAGTTCAAGACCATTATCGGTCTCTACTGCGTAGGCTCTGATAGCGTCATCAGTGAGCTCGAGCTCTAAAACATCACCACGAAATCTAACAAGTTGTTCAAAGACTACATAAGTTGGTCGTTGCCAGTAAGCATTATCAATCAGTCCGTGCCCACCCAGTCCTTGTAGTGCAAAGTAATAGCTTTCTTCAAGCCCCTCGTTGAGCATCTGTCCAAAGCTATCAGCTAACCAAAGCGTTGCGATCATGTCGATTAGGTGTGTACGAGTTTCTGTTTTCCATGATAATCCGAATTCTGTAATGGCTAAGGTAATATCGTCGCGTTCAAAACCCAAAGGGTTGGTGTCTGGGTCTTTGAGCCACTGTCTATAGCGCTGAATAGTTTCGGTGGTTCTATCGACTGTAGATAAGGCATATTCATCAGACGTTGTGCCATCTGTTGGGTAGATATGCCAACTGAGAATGTCAACAACATCTCCACAGAGTTCTAAAAAACTTTTTAGGAATGGTTCTGCAATATCTGCTCCTGAGACAGCTGGACCCATAAATCTATAATCTGGGTTATGTCTTTCTAAAGCTTGGCGAAAGTCTCTAAAGTATTCACAATATTTTTCTGGTGTCCATGATGCGTCATCCCGATTTGGAGCATAAAGATCTGGCTCGTTTCCAATTTCCCAAGCATGGATGGGAATGCCCATTTCTTCAATGATTTTTGCAGCGTTAAGTGCTTGTTCAGCATCACCAGTAAAGAGATTGGCTACAAAAACTACTGGAGGTTGATCTAGTAGCTTCCATTGCGCCTTGAATGCTTTTAGAACAACGTCGTCTAATGGTTGCTCATCGGCAATGTTACCAGGTGGAAAGCGAATAGCCCCTAGCTCGAGCTTTGCAAACTCGTCTCTGAAGTCTAGTACATTCATCATCAAACCATGATTGATGCCTGTTATGGCTAGAGGAGGTGTGGGATGCTTTTTAGCTTTGATGAATATATCGCTGACATCAGCTTCAATATCGCCCAAATAAGATTTGAGCCAGCGCATCGCAGGACGCTCATCACCAAAAGAGTCAATTAGATGAATATGTGGTAACCAAAGTCCACCTGCTCTGTGCCCCCAAAGGGTTAAACCTTCAACAGCTTCATGCTCCCAAAGTATCGGAAAGAGATTTTTGTAAACTTCAAGTTGTTGATAATCATCTGCTATATTGATATCTAACTCTGAAATGTATATTGGCAGTCCAAATGTTGCTAAACGGTCCAAGCTGGTTTTGACAAGTGTAGGACTTACTTTCTCCAGACCATGTGCTTGTACGCCGATACCATCTATAAGCTGTCTTTCGTGCAAGAGCCCAATGATATCCATGTAAATGTCAAGATTGTTTGAACAACAGAGAATTGAGTAATCATTCAAGAGTAGTTTTGTATTCGGCATGAGAGCCCTAGCTTGCTCAAAACTCCATATAACCCAATCCCAACCTGTTTCACCATCTCCACCAAGTGCGTCTTTAAAGCTCGGTGGTGCATGATCAATAAGTGGCTCGTTAACAACATCTAAGAAATCTGTTTCTGGATAACGTTCCGCATAGGCTCGAATCCACTCAATGACTTCTTCTTTTTGCTCTTCAGGCGGTAAATCAGCCATCCAAGCGGGTTCTTGCTGACCCCAGACCCATGTATGCTGTTTGAATTGTAGATTATTATCTAGTGCAAATTTATAAATACGATCAAATAAGGTCCAATTGAACTCGTCCCGTGTTATTTCTAGTTGACCCCATTTACCAGAATTCTCTGGGGTTATTTGATTAAAGTAGTCGGTGAATTCAGGATCATATTTTCCAGTATGAATACTGCCAAAGAAACGGTCTGAATTTTGTACTAGAGAGGTTTGTGCTAGAGAAGTTTGTGCTAACGATTGAGAATAGTACAATCCTGTACTTAGCAACAGAACAAGTAATAGTTTTTTCACATTAGTCTCAACTTTGTAGGAAAGAGTTAGCCTTTTACAGCGCCTTGAGCAAGTCCAGAAATAATTTGTCTAGATGCTAAAAAGAAAACAATAAGAAGTGGTGTAACGGCAAATGCTGTTCCAAAAATAACAGCACCCCAATCAATGGTGTCTGCAGTTCCTTGGATACTTCTGAGAGCGAGGGGAATGGTGAATAGCTCTCTTTTATTGATTGCTACTAATGGGAATAAGAAGTTATTCCATGAACCAATGAAGGTAAGTAAACCAAGTGTACCAAGACCTGGTCTAACAAGAGGAAGAGCTATACTCCAAAAAGTGCGAAACTCTGTTGCTCCATCGACTCTAGCCGCATCCATGAGTTCTTTTGACATGCTACTGGCAAAGAATTGCCTCATTAAAAAGATGCCAAATGCACTAGCCATACCAGGTACCCAAAGGGCTAAATATAGTGGGTGATTAAACCACTTAAAAAAGTGTACAAGCAGAGCAAAGGGAATTAAGCTTAGGATTGGAGGAATTAAGAAGGTAGATAAAATAAAGCCGAAAAGAACATTTTTATATCTGAAATCATACATGGCAAGAGCGTAACCGCCAAGACTGCAGAAAACTAATGCTGTAAATGTTGATACCATCCCAAGACCTACACTGTTAAGTAGATTTCGCCACATTGGAATTGCAGAAAGTAAAGCTTCATAGTTTTCTCTTAAACTGTTGCCAAACCAAAGTGGTGGTGGTGCACTGAATATGTCAGTCGCACTATGGGTCATGAGTACGTACATGAGGTAAAAAGGGAAGAGGGTCAAAATCGCAAGAATAACTAAGCCAATATAAAGAAAAAATTTTGAAACTGATAGATTTTGCATCATTAACCTCTACTGTCCAATCCTTCACGACCATTGATAGCAAACTGAATGGCAGTCATAATGCCAATGACGAAGAAAAGAATCCAAGATGTTGCTGCCGCAGAGCCCATTTGGTTATAGTTGAAGCCTTCTCGGTATAGGTACATAGCTACGGTCATACCTGCATTGTTAATACCACCCATAGGATTGCTACCAGCTAAGATAAAGGGTTCATCGAAAAGTTGCATACTACCAATAATAGACAAGCTAATTGCAAAAAATATGACTGGACGCAAGAGAGGTAGACTGATGTGCCTAAAGCGCTGCAAGGCATTGGCACCATCAATTTCAGCAGCGTCATAGTACTCTTTTGGTATGGTTGCTAGACCTGCACTATAAAGTACAGTGTTCCAACCAAAATATTTCCAGAAAACAAGGATTGCGAGCGCAGGCTTGATGTTCTTGGCACGCCCTAACCACCTGATAGGCTCTTCGGGAACCCAAGCTACTAACCAACTCCCCCAACTTGATGCGCGTAAAAACTCGATAGGTGCTGAGTTGCTAAAGGCCAAGATTCCCTGATTTAGCACCCCATACTGCGTACCAAAGAAGGTGTTAAATACAATCGCAATTGCAACAGTTGAGGTAATAAAAGGCACAAAGTAAGCAGCAGTAAATAAATGACGCAACTGCTTTAATCGAAGTACCAAAATAAAGGCAAGTGGGATAGCAACAATGTGTTGGGCTGTACTAGAAACAACGCCAATCCAAAGCGTGTTATACAGGGATTTATAAAAGTCTGGATCAGTAAAAACCCAAAGGTAGTTTTCGAAACCTACAAATTCCATTGCCCCTAACCCTTGAATAGGATTCCAACTTTGAAAAGATAGGTACATCGAGAATAGTAATGGGAAAAACCCAAATATAAAAAATAAAATAAAGAAGGGTGCTATAAATAAATAGGGTGCAAACTTTCTCTGAAATGCAAATAGTCGCGTTTCGAAAGTTGATTCTTCTTGTTTCACCATAGAAGATGAGGATGCCATAAGATATTACCGTCCTTTTTGAAAGGGAACAACTGTTAGCAAAGTACTAACAGTTGTTCAAAAATTGTTAAATTATCTTAGACGACGTGCCTGACGTGTAATTTGTCTTTCAGCATCGATAAGTGCATCTGCAATATTACGGTCTTCGTTAAGAACCTGTGATAATGCACCACCTACGATTTCAGCTGCAATAACATCACCTGGGTGAGTTGTCGTACCAGCAATGTTGTCAATAATATCTGCATAAAGTAGACGTGCTTGCTGACCATTTAAGAAAGCACTTGGCTCTTCCATTCTTGCATCAGTTTTTAGCGACTTCAGTGATGGGAATGCTTCGATAGTATCGAAAGCAGAAAGCTGTGATTCTTCATTTAGGACCATAAACTTGATGAAGTCCCAAGCAAGTTCTTTGTTTGCATCATCTGCAGCTACAGGAATACCGAAGAAAGAACCACCCCAGCTTGCATAAGCACCACCTGGGAGGTTTGAAGCACCCCAAAGACCAGCTGTGTCTGGAGCCATCCAGTCTCTTAGAGAACCTTCTAACCATGCGCCAGAGAATTGCACTGCAACTGCACCATCTTTAAATGCTTGATACCATTCATTTGACCAAGCACCGATTTGTGCATCTAAGCCTGCATCACGGATTTCTTTTGCAACACGGAAAGCTTCGTGGAAACGTTCTGTATTTACAAGGACATTACCTTCATTATCAAAGTATTTACCTTGACCTTCTTCAAGACCCATTCTGATCATGCCTTCGAAAACATCCGCTGCATCAGCAATTAGGAAAACATCATTGTTGCCATCACCATCTAGGTCACGAGTAACTTCTTTACCAAAGGCAATTAAGTCATCCCAGCTTCCGATAGCATCATCAACAGATACGCCAACTTCTTCAAAACGATCATGGCGGTAGAACATAGCGCCAGGAGCAATATCTACAGGAAGTGTAATGATACGACCATCTGGGGTTGAGCCCTGTGCCCAAGCATAATCAGCGAATAGTTCTTCGTATTGTCCAGCGTTGTAAGGTGCTTGTGAAAGATCTTCAAAACCACCATCTGCAACGAATTTTGAGATGAAACCAATTTCAACAGCAGCTACATCTGGTGCACCTTCGCCAGTTGCAAGTGCAGTAACTAAGTTATTGTGGTGATCGCCGTATTCTAATTCGTTAACGATGATTTCAACACCTGGGTTTGCCTCCATATAAGCTTCTGCTAGAGGTCTAGTTGAGTTACATAAGCTACAAAATGTAGATACTGTAAGTGTTTGAGCCCATGCACTGCTTAGTGTGATGCTCAAGAATCCGATGGCTAATACTGCAATAAGTCTTTTCATGCGTTTCTTTCATTCCTTCCGCTCCTGAATATGTTTGGGGGAGCAAATAGTTTGCAACTTATTTCGAACATCTTGTTTCGAATATCTTGTTTCGAATATCTTAGATGTAGATTTGAGATGTTCTGAGTGTTGCAAGACTCAAAATAAGTGGTTTGACCTAACTAATTGGCTTGACCTAACTAAGTGACAACTTTATGAACTGTGGTTACATAAGTACTACTTATAAGCATTACTTAAGGGTAGCAACTGACTCACGTTCTACGAGGACGGGTTTAAACTTGTTTTTCACCTCCGTATCTCTGTTTCCTGAATTTTTTCCTAGTGCATTGAGCACTAGATTAGCAGCAGCCTTCCCCATTTCTAATAAGGGTTGGCGGATAGAAGTTAAGCTTGGATAGAGGTATTGGGCTAGCATGACATCGTCATATCCTATGAGAGAAACATCATCTGGAACTGACAGATTTTCTTCACGTAAGGCTTTGAGAGCACCTGCTGCCATTTGATCATTTGCAGCAAATATTGCAGTGATATTTAGATTGCGCTCGAGCAATCTTTTTGTTGCCCGATAACCACCACTTTCCATGAAATCAGACTCAACAAGATAATTATCATTGAGAGTTAAGCCTGAATTACGGATGGCTGTTTGATAGCCTTGTAAACGGTTGCGACTGTCTTGCATACCCAAGGGACCACTGATATGAGCAATGTTTTTATGTCCTTTAGAAATTAGATAATCTGTTGCCATTTGACCACCGAGTTGATTGTCGATGTAAACGCATGATTCAGCTAATTCTGGAATAAAGCGACCAACAACTGCAAAAGGTTGACAATCCTTTGTCCAGTCTAAGAAATCAAAATCAGAGCAGGCATCAAATTGAACAATAATCCCATCAGAACGACCCTTTTTTAGGAATTCTAATGCCTCTTTTTCGCTTTCACGCTGATTATGCCCACTAGAGACAACAAGATGCATATCTTCAGATTCAATTGTTCTTTCAATGCCACTAATAATGCCGTTATAGAAAGGGCTAGAAATTTCATTGACAATCACACCGATACCATTTGAACGATTGGTAACCAGTGCTTGTGCCATGGCATTAGGTTTATAATCAAGCTGATCGACAACAGACATAACCTTTTCTTTAGTATCCTCTGAAACAGGACCACTTTCATTTAGAACTCTTGAAACTGTGGATATGGAAACGCCAGCAAGGCGAGACACTTCTTTAATAGTTGACATATTAGTTTGTAAAAACGTTTCCATTACTTTAGTCGTTTTTTGGTAGCTTTGTCAAGACTGGACTTTCATATTTCGGTTAATGTGAGGTTTTATAATTGCTTTTATGCTTGAGGTTTTGTCTAAAAGCTTTAATCTTAAAGACTTTTTGAGAAGTCCACGAGCTGTTATGGGCTTGGGAAATGTGCAAGATGTTATTGACATGTTATTGATAAAGGTATATGGGTTATTCTAGGTACTAAAACCGTTTTCATAGCTAATTTTTAGCTATAAGTCTATTTACGCTCTAATTACGCTCTAAAAAACTATGTAAATTGGTCAATTGTGCATTAAATTGCATTTCAACTTACAGTGGAAATGTTTTTACTCTTTTTTGGCTGTAACTTATACTGTAGATTGTGCTGTAACTTATCTAGAACCTTTGGTTGAGATATTTAGCATTCAAAGATAGCTGCTTATTTTTATGAACTAAGTTGAACTAGAATGAGCTAGGATGAATTTGATGATGTGCAACTTGTCTTTAGCTTGAATTGCTTCAAGACTGTTTAGGATTGCTGTATCGCTTAAAAGACTGTTTGGTATTAAAACCGTTCAAGGTTGTAGTGCTTTAGACCTTATAGCTTGATACAGGTTAAGATAATTTTACAGATGCATTTTGTGAGTAGTGATCCCGTAAAGAAAATTAGAGAAGGAAATCTAGTAGTTGATGTTGAGATTTCAGTTGTTTTAGTGATTTGGCATAATAAGCAATACTTGAAACTGTGTCTGGATGCGCTAGAACGGCAGACTATTAGATCTAAAGAGGTCATTGAGGTTATTGTTGTTCATAATGGAGATGACTACGAAGCTAGTTATTTTGAAGGCTACGAATTAAAGTTTCAGTTTCTGAATTTTGAAGAAAATGTAGGTTTTGCTAAAGCCAATAATGAAGGTGTGAAGCTGTGTAGTAGTGAGTGGGTAGCATTATTGAATGTTGATGCCTTTCCGCAAGAGGGTTGGCTCGAGCACCTCCACAAAGCCACACAACATCATCCAGATGTCTCAACCTTCGCCAGTAAACAAATCCAATACAACAATCCAGACCTACTAGATGGCATTGGCGATGCCTATCACATGTCTGGTTTAGTATGGCGTCAAGCATTTGGGCAAAGCGTGGCTGATACCCATATAGAATCAAAAGAAATCTTTTCTGCCTGTGCTGCTGCTGTTTTGTATAAAAAAAGCACTTTTGAAGCTGTAGGTGGCTTTGACGAAGACTATTTTAGCTACAGTGAAGATGTAGATTTAGGCTTTCGATTGCGTTTGAATGGGTATAAATGCTTGTATGTGCCAGATGCAGTCGTACATCATGTTGGTTCTGCCTCTACAGGTGGACAGGATAGTGATTTTGCTGTTTATCATGGACATAGAAATCTAGTCTGGACCTTCTTTAAAAACATGCCTATGGTGCTTTTGCTAATTTGCCTACCTTTTCATGTCGCACTCAACCTAGTTTCACTTGTCTATTTTTCTTTAAAAGGACGCACATCAATTATCTTTAAAGCAAAAGGAGATGCCCTTAGAGCGTTGCCTGATATACTCAAGAAACGAAAACTAAGTTTGCAAGATAGAAAATTGTCGATTTTAGACTTATGGCGTTTTCTGGAAAAAGGATTGAAAAACAGATGAGTATTAAAGGTGTAGATATAAATGCTGATTGTGGCGAGTCTTTTGGACGTTGGACGCTTGGGAATGACGAAGCACTTTTTGATTATTTAAGCTCTGCAAATCTTGCGTGTGGCTTTCATGCTGGCGATCCTTTAACGATGAAAAAATCAGTGAAACTCGCCAAAGCAAAAGGTGTTGCTATAGGTGCACACCCTGGCTTCCCTGATTTAGCTGGCTTTGGTAGACGAATTATGATGGCTTCACCAGATGAAGTTTACAGTGATGTGCTTTACCAGATAGCTGCGCTTAAAGGCTTTTTAGCAGTTGAAGGTATTCCGTTGCATCATGTCAAGCCACATGGCGCACTGCACCACAAAGCAGTGGCAGACAAAGAAACCTCACTTGCTATTGCCCATGCAGTTAAAGATGCTGGTGATGATGTGCCACTCGTTGCACTTGGGGCTGAAGGTGGACGTTTACAGATTGAGGCAGCTAATGAAGTTGGGGTTAAGCTTGTTCTTGAAGCTTTTCCTGAACGTGCCTATATTGCCAGTGGCAAACTTGCACCAAGGACTATGGAGGGCTCGAGCATACATGACCCACTCGAAGCAGCCGAACGTGCCTTGCAGATGGTGGTTGACGGTAAGATTCCTGCGATTGATGGGGGAGAGGTTGAAATCCAAGCTGAAACTTTGTGTATTCATGGTGATAACCCTCACGCAGTTACCATTGCAAAAGCAATCCAAGCAAAGCTTGAACAAGAAGATATTCGTATTCAAGCCTTTTAATCTGAGCAATACTTTAAAATTTACTAGTGCCTTAACAAGTGAAAATAAAAGGATGAATAATCTGAAACCACTTGGTGTGTCTAGAGCTGTGCCTACAGGTGTGCCTAGACCACCTAACAATCCTAGTAAGGCTATTGAAGAAATGATTGATGTTGTGACACGGATGAGTGAAGCAGCGAAAAGATATGACGAATTTGATAAAGAAGTGGTCTTAGCAAATAATACCGAAGTGAATCATGGATGTCATAGTCACAAACATAGCAAAGTTTCGTAATTTGTGTGCCCTTCGGTTCTAAAGGCAACTTTTTCTGCTGATTGATTATGACTTTTTTCTTTCAGTTTAGTATAACATTCTTAAGTTGATGGAGCAGGGAGCTCCCGTTGTACAAGAGTACTATCGTTACTACTGATAGGCTTTGATAAGAATTCTGTTTGACTACTAACGTATGATATGGGCTGTGGCATCTTGCCTATCAAGATTAAGTATAAAGATAGTGTGAAGCACGCCACAGCCTCGATGTACGCTTTCAAAGTCAAATTTACCCGTAATACATTGACACCCAAAAGCGCAAATGATATTCTTTTCTTCGCTCAATTTTGGGCATCTGATTTTTAGGACACTGTGTAAGGTGTGTAAGGCGCTGTAGCCAAGTGGTAAGGCAGAGGTTTGCAAAACCTTTATGCGTCGGTTCGAATCCGACCAGCGCCTCCAATTTTTTATATTGGATAAGTGTGGATAGATATGGGTGGTTAGCTCAGTTGGTTAGAGCGCTGCGTTGACATCGTAGAGGTCGGCAGTTCGAATCTGCCATCGCCCACCATAAGAAATGACATAGCACTTCTTGAACTCAAGAAGTGCATTTTTTATGTTTTATTTTGAGTTAAAGCATAACTCGTGTTGCTAAAAACTTATGAAATGGTGTTCTAGACGCATAAAATTCATATCAATTGTTTGATTGATGACAATAAAGATACAAACCTATGTGCGTTTTCTCGTCCTAAACGGGAAAACTGGTATTTTCCAGCGACACGAAACACTCTTTAACTCTTTATTTTGAGCTAGCTATTGATTCAGTTAGTGAAGTACGACTTCCCGACTAGTTTCAGAATCATTTTGTCTATCTTTAGCATGAAGTGCTGATATTGTCGCTAAGCGTCTAAGCTGGCGTTCTCGTTCAGGGCTAACAATCCAATCAACTTCAATATGACGCTTTTCACGGATACGCTCTACAAGTTGTCCTGTGTGGTGTTGTATGTGTCTGATGTTGTGGATGTGTAACTCAAACTTGTTAAAGGGTAACCAAGAGAAACCTGAGTGCTTTTCGAAATTGCAATTTTCTAAACTTAGCTTCAAGCTACTATTTATTTTATTGAGGTAGCTCAATAATTCTTCTTGATGGTAGGGTTCTAAAGCTTCAGGAGACAGTAGGTGATAGTCTTCTTGATGAAGCGCCCAAGGCATAAAGCTTTTATTATCCTTAGCAAGATACAGGTCCGTGTAAAAGAGCGTGTGATAGGCAATATGCCAATAGCGATTTTTTTCAGTTTCGGCATTCCAAAGATAGTGTTGAGGGAATTCCATACTGATTGTTATTGTATTTTTGAGCATCCATAAACAGGCATTGTATTGAGAAATAAAGTGGTCTGATATATTCATAACGTCCCCAAAAAATTGGAATAAATCTAAGGTATAAACAGCATACAACACTATACCTTAAATATCAAGGCATTTATATATATTTATGTGTATATTTGCGTGTATGTTTGCTTGTATGTTTGCTTGTATGGTTGCGTGTATATTTGTGTTGGAGACATGACTAAGGGTGCATCCTTATTTTTCTACTTTAAAGACATCTCACGAAACATTGCACCTTGGCGGTTTTTGCGCTTCGCTTAAAAACACGCTGCTTTCTACAGCCTCTAGTTTATGGATGCACCCCATGACTAAAGCTGGTTTACAATGTGGGGACAAATTGTGTGGGAATATGAAAAACGGCTATCATTCAAATGATGATAGCCGTGTAATGAATAATAACTTTTAGTGCTATAGCAATTTAAGAGTTAAGTGCTAATATATTGCCTTGTTATAGTTGCAGACTAATTTAGAGAAGAATCGCTTTCTCGCAACATGAAGACGTAATTCAAAATGTAGTATCTATCTCCTAGAGTGCTATAGATTACGGATTTGTTGCTTGGTAAATCGCCTCTATGTCACTTTGACTTAGCGCTTCGTTGTATATTCTGACATCATCAATTTTACCTGTAATCTCATCGATGATTTGCCCACCGCCATTGATATAGCCAGAGATTAGGAAGTCACTTTCTGCCATTGGTATCGTGCCACTTAATGGTCTACTACAGATTTCAATACCATTGGCATAAAGCACTGCAGTTGAGCCGTCAAAAGTAGCAGCAAGGTGTTGCCATTCATTGAGTGGGGCATTGCCAGCATAGCAAGCAGCGAAGGTGCCATCTTGATTTCGGAATTGCCATTTGTATTGTGGTCCGTGATAGCCAAAGAAGAGGTCAGGATAGCCGTGTGAAATCAGTGCTACATTGTGGTTAGCAGTGCGGTAGCCCCATGCCATAACAGTAATATTACTGCTTGTGCTGCGAAGGCTATCGCTTAATGGAATTCTGACTATGCTGTCGTCACCACCGTTCATAGATAGTGCGTTAGCAACTTTACCTGCCGCCCAGCCACCATTTTCAACTGTAGCTGTATTGTTATAACTGCTTGAGTCGTTAGCAGTTGTGCCACTTGTTTCATCAAAGGTCCAGTGACCTACTAATGAAGATGCATTAGGACCATTTGGATCAGGTGTATCTGGAGTTGGAGAGTCTGGTGTTCCACCTGTTGAAGTAGCAGTTAAGGAGCAACTTTCGTAAGTGGCTTGACCTTCGTTGTAGAAAGTGACTGCTACGTGTCTTGTTAACTCTGATGTTTCAGCAGTGAGTGTTTTTTCTGTAAAGTCAGTTGTATCGATTTGCATGTATTCTTCGGTGATAGCTTGCCAGTTTTCATCTAGGGTGCTCAAAATCATAGAACTCCAGCTTGTGCCATCATATTTCGCAGTACAGTTTAGTGTGTAGTTTAGGTTGGCTCGAGCATTGACGGTTTGGTACAAGCAGGTAAGTCCTGTAAGGTTGAGATTGCCATCAAGGTTGAAGTTGTCTTCTGCGCCACAAGATTGCCAGTTGGCAGGTACTGTTGTTGGTACATCAAAGTTAGGATTGAGTAACAAATTACCTGACGGTGCTGCTGGTTCACCAAAATAGACTTTACAGTCATCAATGTTCAAGCTGCCATCACTATATGCCCAGATAGATGCATATTTAGTATTGGCTGGTGCAGTTTCGGTTGTAGCATATTCACGGTAGTCCATACCACTGATGGTTTGTGACGGTGCACTAAGCGTTGTATTCCAATCGCTATCTGCAAAGCTCAAGCCCATGCCAGACCAGCCTGTTGCATTCGCAACTTTACTTTGACAGCTAAAGCTTATATCTTGTCCAGCTGAAACCTGAACGCTCTGATAAAAGCAACCTGTACTGAGCATCATAGATTGTAAACCTTCATAAGCATCAGTGGATGGTTGTAGATCTGTTACATCACCACAAGATCCCCAATCATTGATGCCTTCTTCAAAGCCCGGATTCATCAGCAAGTTTTCACCTGCAACGGCAGCACTGACGAGAGGTACATCGCTTGCATTTTGTTGAACATGGACGTCCGCTGCAACGTTCTTTTGCTCTACGCCTTTTGGAATGCTTGGAAAGAGAACATTTGGTTGATTGCTAGTTCTAAAATAATGTTCGATACCACATGAGCTAAGTGCTAAGCACAGTAGTACTAAGATTGATATAAGCTTGAAATGCCCTTTATACATATCTGCCCCCTATAGGTTAAATCTGCTTGCGTAACTCTAGTTGGTTTACTCATTTAGCTGCTTCAGTATTTCGAGCAGTTGCCCTTGAGTGTTTTCGTAAAGAGAATGTGGAGGATTCTCTGCATTGCTGCAAAATGAAATTGCTGCATAACTTAGCGTCTGTTTAATCTGATGTCTAATCTGAAGGTGAATGTCAAACAGATAGAACTGAAGTTTCATAAAAACTAGTTGTAATATCTGTTTGACTACTTTCTGTAGACGCTAAGCTGAATTAGCTTTTAAACCAATCCTTGATTAGTCTAAATAGTAACGAGAAGCGAAACATAAC
>CALDTA010000396.1:0-8031 GCA_937924455.1 uncultured Deinococcales bacterium | reverse complement strand
TAGATAGGGGCTTTTTCATTTATGTCTGTATAACTTTTAATTCCATCACTGAAAGACCAGCATTGATAGTACTATTTTTGAATGCTGTCAAATCATCATCACTAAGACTTTGATACGCAGAATGTACAAGCTCTTGATAGGCTTGTGAGATAACTGCTCGATTATCCTCAAATGCTTTTTCAAATCGTTTCATGGATTCTGGCAGCCCTGTATAGACCCACGCAGTTCCATCAATTTGAATGTCAAGCATAGTCGTAATGTCTTTTCTTGAATACTGTCTTTCCCTTTGGTCAAACAGCAGTAGTTCTTCTTGAGAAACTTCAAACAAAATTCCTTTTACAGAAGAATCTGGTGATTCTTGTACATTTAAAAAAGTTACAAATACATCAGGTTGTTGCAGGTCAGTTGGATTGATATAATATTTGTAATTCGGTACTTCCTTGCTGTTATCCATACCAACATTCCAGATTCTTGTATGGTTTAGTAAGTGGCAGTACTGGTAATTTATAGAGTCTAGATCAGGTTTAGCTATAGTATTTTGAAGGCTAGCTAAGTTTACTAATGAGCCATATCCGAAGATGTAGTTTTTAGGTTTCAATTTTTAGTACTCCAGATTTTAGTTGTAGTTGGAATAATCAATTGATAAGAGAATAAAGTAATACGTAAGCTAAACCCTATTTTGCTATTATATCTTCTAATTTATCTAAAATTCTATATAACTCCTCCTCACCACCATATTCCTCGGGTCTTGATGATGATAATTTTACCAATACGTCCCCTTGTTTACCGATTGCGTGTAAAGTATATGTAAATTTTCCTGGTGTTAGTTTTATCATGTTATCTAATACATCCATTATTTGATGAGGCAATCCCGTAATGATTCTCTCGACAATACTTTCACCTTTTTCTATAGGTATAATCCTGCCAAGTATTCTTTCAGTAGATATACTTTTCTCTCTCTTTTGTACTCTTTCAAGTCCCCTAACTCTTTCAAGAACCTCTTCTAATAATTCTCTATCTTTACGAATTGGTATTGGTGTATCCTCATTTGGTTTTTCTGATACTGATAGAACCCCAGTAATAGATTCATCTAGGTCTGACCAAGACATTTCGAAAGCCTTGCTTAATACCCTTTGTTCAAGTCTGCTTTCAGCAAGAACATTATTAATTACACCAACTAATTTATACATTTCATCTTTATTGAATGAAGTTGTTTGAAATTGGCTAAGTGGTCCAGTAAGGTCTGAGTTCTTGACACCGAATAAAATTGGGCATACATTGCTATCATCAATGCTTTTTGATAATGCTCCAGCTTCAAAATGAAGCCATTCGCTCTTTAAGTTATCCCTAGTGATACACAATATGCCAATTTGAGACTCTTGAAGTTCACCAGCAATATCAGAAGACCAACGTTTACCTTTTTCAATGTCATGAGGAGTGAAATACGGTTTTATTTGTTGGATGACTGTTGGTAGCCAATCCCTAAGCTCTTCCGCAACTTTCATACTAGTAGTACCTGACCAGCTAATAAATACTTTCATATTTCTCCTTGTAAGTAGTATTCCTTTATCAAATATACTATATAAATTTCTTTAGTAACCAAGATTTGGAATAGATTTAAACCTAATTTTTTTGTAGTCAATTTTGTTTCTTCAAAATAAACGACTACATGATCTCATAATAGATGAACATTGAGTGAAAAATAATATCCCCCCCCCAAACTTGATACAACCACACTCATATCTCTTGACATCACCCTTCGGCTGTTGCTATACTCCTCATTAGTGAGTAGCTTGCGTGTACTGTTATCACATTTACTGCAAGCACTAAATAGAGAACATCTAATATAGATACATTAGAAGGAGTTAAAAATGGCAAAAGCCGTAGGAATTGACTTAGGAACAACCAACAGTGTTATCTCCATTATGGAAGGTGGCGAACCTGTTGTACTTGTAAATTCAGAAGGTGGCCGTACCACCCCATCCGTAGTAGGTTTTAAAGACGATCAGCGCCTAGTTGGTCAGGTTGCAAAGCGCCAAGCAGTGCTAAATGCAGCAGGTACCTTGTTTGAAATCAAGCGTTATATGGGTCAAACATGGGAAGACATCAAAGAAGAAGCAGACCGTAGCCCCTATGAAGTTGTCGCAGGTGACGACGGTGGCGCACGTTTTGTTGTAGATGGTAAGAAATATACACCTGAAGAAGTTAGTGCAATCATTTTGCAAAAACTTGTAGAAGATGCAAGCACCGCAGTCGGCGAAAAAATTACAAAAGCAGTGATTACTGTTCCTGCGTACTTCAACAACTCCCAGCGTGAAGCAACCCAAAACGCTGGTAAAATTGCAGGTCTTGAAGTTCTGCGTATCGTAAACGAGCCAACTGCTGCTGCCCTAGCCTATGGTTTAGACAAAAAAGGTAACGAAACTGTTCTTGTTTTTGACCTTGGTGGCGGTACTTTTGATGTTTCTGTCCTAGAAGTAGGCGATGGCGTTTTCGAAGTGCAGTCAACCTCTGGTGATACTCACTTAGGTGGTTCTGACTTTGACTATGCAGTTGTAAACTGGCTAGCAGATGACTTCCAAAAGCAGTACAACGTTGACTTGCGTAAAGATAAGCAAGCACTTCAGCGTCTAATTGAGGCATCTGAAAAAGCGAAGATTGAGCTTTCAACGCTTCCAGAAACAACTATCAGCTTGCCATTCATCGCTATGGACCCAGCAAGCAACGCACCACTTTACTTAGATACAAAGCTTAGTCGTTCTAAGTTCGAAGAGTTAATTGGTGACTTGCTGAACAAAATCAAAAAGCCAGTTGAAGATGCACTTAAAGATGCAGGTTTAAGCAAAGATGAAATTGACGAGGTAATCCTAGTTGGTGGTTCAACACGTGTACCAGCAGTTAAGAAAATTGTTGTTGACCTACTAGGCAAAGAGCCAAATCAAACAGTTAACCCAGACGAAGTAGTTGCACTTGGTGCTGCTGTACAAGCTGGTGTTCTTACTGGTGATGTTGATGACATCGTTCTACTAGATGTTACGCCACTAACACTAGGTGTAGAGACTAAGGGTGGCGTATTCACTCCGCTTATCGACCGTAACACAACGATTCCTGTTAAGAAGTCTGATGTCTTTACAACTGCTGAGCACAATCAGCCTGGTGTAGAAGTACACGTACTTCAGGGTGAGCGTCCAAATGCTGCACAAAACACATCTCTTGGTCGCTTCAAGCTAGACGGCATTCCGCCAATGCCAGCAGGTCAACCAAAAGTTGAAATTACGTATGACATCGATGCAAACGGTGTTCTTGAAGTTACTGCGAAAGAGCAGTCAACTGGTAAAGTTGCGAACATCACTATCCAAAACACAACCACGCTAGATGACGCAGAAGTTGATCGCTTAATCAAAGAAGCTGAAGCAAATGCGGACAAAGATCGTGAATTTAAAGAGCTTGCTGAAAGCAAGAACCAACTAGACAGCCTACGCAGTCAAGCACAACAAGCAGTTGATGATGCTGGCGACAATGCGCCTGATGCACTCAAAGACGAAGTGAAAACTTTAATCAGCGATGCAGAAGCAGCAATCGGTGGTGAGCCAACCAAAGAGCGTCTAACAGAACTTAACGCTCAACTCCAAGAGAAGGTTGCTGCACTCATGCAAGCAAGTGCAGCCGCTGGTCAAGCAGCAGAAGGTGCGCCTGAAGATGGTGTTAGCCAAGACGAGACTGCTAGCGCTGAAGAAAACGACGATGACGTTATAGATGCGGATTTTAAACCAGCAGGTTAAGTCTTAAATCCCCCTCAGGAATCCCCCTCAATCCCCCTTTAAAAAAGGGGGAAGTAAAAAAGGGGGAGTTAGAGGGGATTCTTTTTGGAGTTATAAATAAAATGTCAGAACAAGACAAAACAGAAAATACAGAAAATCAAACAGTAGATGCATCAGACGTTGCTGAAGACATTATTGATGAAACAGTAGAAGCTACAACGGATGGTGTAGAAGCTTCAGGTGGCGATAGTGAAATTGATATTCTTCGCAATGAACTCGCTGCTGCAACTACCGCACTCGCTGTTGCCAAAGATGAGGCAGCAGAAGCAGTCTCTGCAAAAATGCGTGCATTGGCAGAAGTGCAGACGGTTAAGCGTCGTACAGCGCAGGAGCATCTTCTTGCTAGACAAAAAGGTGTAGATAGCGTTATCTTAGCGGTTCTTCCTGGCTATGATGATCTTGGTCGTGCTATTACCTCAGCGGGTGAAGACCCTACATCAATCTTGCCAGGTATTGAAAAAGTACGTGAAGGTATCAAGCGTAACCTTGAAAATATTGGCATCGTGGAAATGGGTTTAGAAGGCGAAGACTTTGACCCACAGTTTCATGAAGCACTAACCACCATGCCAACCGATGACCCAGAGCTTAAAGGCAAAATTGCTCAAGTTTTTGAATCAGGTTTTATGAAAGATGACCGTGTGGTTCGAATCGCTAGAGTAGTTGTTTACCAAGATTGAAAGAACCCAGCTAGGTTTTGGGTGGCGAATGTGCAAGCCAAGCTGAAAATATTTCTGAGACCTGTAATGGGTATTTTTCAAAGAAAGAAAAATTAAATTTCACCAATGAGGAGGTGACACTATCGCAGGATATAAAGATTATTATCAAGTACTTGGCGTAAGCAAAAGTGCTGATAAAAAAGAAATTAAGTCTGCTTTTCGTAAGCTAGCTGCAAAGTACCATCCAGATAAAAATCCGGGTGATGAAGCGGCCGAAGAAAAATTTAAAGAAATCAACGAAGCCTATACGGTTTTAAGTGATGAAGAAAAACGTAAGTACTACGATGCTTATGGAACTGCTGATGGTCGTTCACCTTTTGGTGGGGGTGGCTTTCCGGGTGGTGCTGCTGGTGGCGCTGGCGGGTTTGGCTTTGATCCAAATCAAGGCGACTTTAGTGACTTCTTTAGAACGCTTTTTGGTAGTGGCGCTGCTACTGGCGGTATGGGTGATCCATTTGGTGGTGGTTATGGGCAAGGCGGTTATGGGCAAGGCGGTTACGGGCAGGGTGGTTATGGGCAAAGACAGCCTCCACAACCGCCTGCACCAAAACGGTTAGATGCAACTATCAAGGTAAGTTTAGAAGAGGCTTATCATGGGGGTAAAACCACTATTTCGGTAGGTGGTAATCGGATAGATGTAGGGATACCTGCGGGCTCTCGTCATGGGTCTAAGTTGAGGCTTAAAGGGCAAGCACCGAGTGGTGGAGATATTTATTTGAAGTTAGAATTGGCTCCCCATACTCTTTACACCTTAGAGGGCGATAACCTTCGTGTAACTGTGGATGTACCAGACTATGTTGCAGTCCTTGGTGGTAAAGTAGAAGTGCCAACCTTTGAAGGTCCAATCGAAATGAATCTACCAGCAGGCACCCAATCAGGTAGAACTCTGCGCTTAAAAGGTCAAGGCTGGTTCAAAAAAGATGGCACTCGTGGTGATGGCTATGCAAAAGTCCGTGTTATGATTCCAAAATCTGTAACCGAAGAACAACGTGCGCTTTACGAACAGCTACAAGCTTTAAACACCTCAGATAAGGCGACAGAAGATACAGAAACAGATACAACTGTAGATGCCTAACTCTAGTTGTCTAACTCTAGTTGCCTAAAGTGTCTTAAACTGTACCGCACAAAATTCTTAAAGGAGCTAAACTATAGCTATGGCAACTATCAAAACAACCACTGTACATCACTTAACTGGCAAACGCTTTGTAGGCATCACACCTGACAGCCAAACTGTCATGATTGATGGTGAAGCTACAGCAAAAACTGGTATGAACCCAATGGAATTATTGCTAAATGCAGTAGGTTCCTGTGCAGCTTTTGATGTAGTTGAAATGCTCAAAAAACGCAAGCTAGATATTAATAGCTACGCTATAGAACTAGAAGGTGAACGTGCAGACGGTACACCTGCTTACTACACCAAAATTCATGCTAAGCACATTTTTGATGTACCGGGTTTAGACGAAAAAATCGCAACTCGTTTTGTTGATTTGAGTATGAATAAATATTGCTCAGTTGCTAGTAGCTTGAGTGCTGAGATTAGTTTTGAGGTAGTACTTAACAGTAGTGAGGATTCAGTAGAAGAGTAATTTATGGATAAGGCAATTAAAGTTCAATCCCCCCTAGCCCCCCTTGATAAGGGGGGGATTAGCTTTTATAGCCCCTTTATTAAGGGGCGTATTGAAGGGATAGGGAGCGAAGCGAGCGGGGGATTCGACGAAAAGATTAGTCAAGCACGACCGCTAATACTAACTCGTCTTGTTTCACCTGCTACTACAACCCAATCCCCCCTAGCCCCCCTTGATAAGGGGGGGATTTTACTTAGTAAGGGGGGAATCTAGTGTTCACTAAAGACCAACTAGACCGCTATGCTCGGCATATCATACTGCCCGGAGTTGGTGCTGCTGGTCAGCAAAAATTACTCAATGCTAAAGTTTTAGTCATTGGCGCAGGTGGACTTGGTTCACCTGTTTTGCTTTATTTGGCAGCAGCAGGTGTGGGTGCAAGTTCTGAAGGTACACTTGGTATTTGTGATTTTGATGTGGTTGATACAAGTAACCTGCAACGGCAAATCATTCATGCGAACTCAACGGTTGATACAGCGAAAACTGAATCTGCGAAGGCTCGGCTTGAAGATCTAAACCCTGATAGTAATATCAAAATTCATGAGGCTGCGCTTGATACGAGTAATGCTCGAGCAATTATTCGAGACTATGACCTAGTCATTGATGGTAGTGATAACTTTGCAACACGCTATCTTGTGAATGATGCTTGTGTACTAGAACAGAAGCCTCTAGTTTATGGTGCAATGTCACAGTTTGAAGGGCAAGTGAGTCTTTTTCATGCATCTACCCATGAAGGTGAACAAGGTCCATGTTACCGCTGTTTATATGCCAAACCACCGCCAGCAGGAACGGTTCGTAGCTGTGCGGAGGCGGGTGTTTTTGGTGCATTGCCTGGGGTTATTGGTAGTTTGATGGCTGTTGAAGCCATTAAGCATATTGCAGGTTTAGGCGAGAGTATTGCAGGAAAGCTTTTACACTACGATGCGCTTTATAGTGAATTTAGAGAAGTGCAAATCAGACGCAAGACAGATTGTGTAATTTGTGGAGATGAGCCTTCGCAAACTGGTTTGATTGATTACGAAAACTTTTGTAGCTAGCCAAACGTTACTTCGTTATTAGGCTGCATCATCGTTCAAAAATTTATCTCGCTCAATGCCATCACCAACGTAGGCTGGGCGCTTGAGTAGGTATTCTTCAATCAAAATTTTCCCAAGTGCGAGCATAGGTACAGCAAGCAATGCACCAACTAAACCAAACATGCCAGCACCTGCAAGGATACCAAGAAGTACTGTCACAGGGTGTAAATCTGTAGACTTTGAAAGAATCATTGGTGCAAGTACATTACCTTCGATTTGGTTAGCGGCTATAAATACAATTGCTGCTCCCAAGGCTGTCCACGGACTCACTGTAAAGCCAAGTAATACCGCTGGTATGACCCCGATGATAGGACCAAGATAGGGCACGATGTTAAAGAGTGCTGCTAAAAAGCTAATGGGTAATGCAGAGGGCACACCGATTAAAGAAAGACCAATCCAAACAAGTACACCAAGTGCCGAAGTAATTAATAGCTGCCCACGTATGTAACCGCCAATAGCGGTATCTGCTTTTTGGGTAATGTCTTCATATAAAGGCTTGTAACGAAGGGGAACAAAACGTTTGAAGTTTGCAGTAAATTTTGGATAGTCATAAAGAAAATAGGCACTTGTTAATAGAATAAGAATAACCTGAGCAGTAACAGAAGCGACTTTGGTTAATCCAGAAACCAAAAAGGAACTACTGCCATTTAGAATATTTTCCATAAGACTGTTGAGTCGAGTAAGAACATCTTCTAAAAAACCTGTGACAGTTGTTTCAATACCTTTAACTAAGTTCTCGCTATTTCCCTCTGATAAGCCAAAACGTTGATTAAAAACGTCTGGCAAATAGTCACCC
>CALDTA010000395.1:0-8425 GCA_937924455.1 uncultured Deinococcales bacterium | reverse complement strand
CATATGCCCACAGGAACTAGCAAGTGGAACAAAATCGAGCATCGTCTTTTTTCATTTATTACACAAAATTGGCGTGGTAAACCACTTTGCTCTCATCAAGTTATTGTTGACCTTATTTCTGCGACGACTACACGTACTGGGTTAAAAGTGTATAGCTGTATTGATGAAAAAGACTATCCATCTGGAATACGTATTTCTGATAAGCAGCTTGCTGAGGTAAATCTACAACCAGATTCTTGGTCTGGACAATGGAATTATTCGATTCATCCTACTGACACTTAGATAGGTTAGTTATTTCTGGACAGACCCTAATGCAAATGCCATTAATAACGTGTCCGAAAAGATATTAGCGTTTCAACGTAATATCTTTAGACTTTACAGCGGATTTAAGCGGTATTGGTATTACCCTAGTATCTCGCAATCCCACATCTAACTTTTCTGATGCGCTTCAACCATATCTGCCATACTATTAAACTGGAAATCATAGCTTGGCATATCACCAGGGTTCATGGTTGCGCCAAAGCCCTCTTTATTGTGCCTTCTGTAAATCCAGCAGTTTGCTAAACCATGACGATTTGCTGGTTGATGGTCGTGAAACATGCTTTCAGCCGTATGGAGAATGTCCTTTTTTGTGTAGCCAAGCCTGTTTAGGTTAGTGAGCATGTACTCAAAATTTGCATCAGCAGGTTTATAGCTTCCAACATCTTGTGCTGTATAAATAGCATCAAAGTTAACGCTGAGTTTGGCATTGCTTGCTGCAAAGCTTGTTTGATCTACATTAGAAAGAATTACTAATTTATAGTGTTCCTTCAAGTAAGCCAGTGCGTCGGCTGAGTCAGGAAAAGCTGGCCAGTTTTTGACACTTTGACCGTAGGTCAGGCATTCATCCCACGACACTGGAATCTGCCATGCTTCGGCTAAACGCTTATAGACAATCGTCAGGATGTCCGAATAGAACATAGCTGGAGTTTGTAGCTGTTGGCTGGATTCATAAAGCGCATGGGCTTCGAGAATGGCGTCATTGCTAAGTTCGTTTTGAAGCTTGTTGGTTAAGGGCTCGAGCCCTGCCAATATCCCACTTTCCCAGTCTATTAACGTTCCGTAGCAGTCAAAAGTCAAAACCTTAAAATCTTTTAGTTGTGGCATAATCTGTGACTCTACACCTTCTAGCTAACAGTTACCAGTTTTTTCTTGCTAGCTCTTTTTCTTGCTTCTTCCACCAACTCATCAAACAACCTCTGCTGCGTTTCATCCTCTGCCGCAGACATTTCAGGATGCCACTGCACTGCCACAAACCAAGGGTGTTCTTCGTGTTCGATAGCCTCAATAATGCCATCTGGTGCATGAGCTGTTACTTTCAGACCATCACCCACAGTTTTCGCTGCTTGATGATGTCCAGAATACGTTGTCACCTCTGTTGCTTGCATTGTTTTTGCCAATTTACTGTCAGCTTCTGCGCTAAGTCCTTGAACTTGCCAACCACCTTCAGCATTTCGGTGAATATCTTTGTGGTTATCTTTTTCTAAAACATCAGGAACGTGTTCTATCAGGCTTCCACCAAGCGCCACATTCATCACCTGCATACCTCGGCAAATGCCAAGCACGGGCAGTGTATTTTCAAGCAAGCACTCCGTGAGTACAAGCTCGCTAGCATCTCGTTCTAAGTCATGATGTGTAAGTTTTGGATGATTCGCATCGCCACCATAACGGCTTGGGTGAATGTCACAGCCACCTATAATGATGACACCATCGACAGTATCCAAAATAGTCTGCCAGTGTTCTTTACTAGCATCATGTTCTTTGCTGGCATCATGCTCTTTACTGGCATCATGTTCTTTTCTGGCATTAAGCGCATCGCTATCTGTTTTTGAACTCACGCTGCCTGGAGGCACTAACACAGGTATGCCACCTGCACGGCGCACAGCATCAACGTAATGAGCAGGAATCACAAAATATTCGTCGTAGTGAATTGAGTCTACTTTGATTTCATCTCGACCATAGGTCGTAAGCGCAATTAAGGGTGAACTAGACATAGCTTAGTTTATCAGAAACTGCATCCTAAGGTTCTTAAGGCAATCGTAGTATGCAAAAAATACCTGACTCTAATGGATTCTGAGTCCGATGGGTATGCACTTCAATAAATCCCCCTAAATCCCACTTATTAAGGGGGGCTAGGGGGGATTGCTTTAAGAAATTATTGGCTGTCAGAGAGTGGACTCAAAAAACGTCAGAATGAGAAAAAAAGTAATAAGAAGCACCAGTATAAAGGAAGCATACTGTGAAAAATCCCCCTTCAACAACATTTCAAGATTTATCTCATCTTCAACTCTTAGACTAATGTGTGAAGGATTTTTTTAAAAACTATAGTTTATTACAACGTATCTACGTTTTTTTGCTTGCACTCCTCAGCTTGCTTTTAATCGTTGCTTTTGTTCAGCTTCGTCAGAGCTATCTTGTTTATAGTAATCAACAAGACTTAGTTCAAATCAAGCAAGTTCTAAACCCTTACGCCAGTACTCCAATTCTTGCTAACTATGCACGCTACCAAGATGCCATCGATAGACAAGATAGCAGTGCTCTACAACAAGTTGCTTTTGACAGTCAGGGTACGTACCTTGAGTACGAAAGTGTTATGCACTTGGCACGTATGGAGAATCTGCCTGCGGTTGAACGGGTGGGCTACTATCAGAGGGGGCTCGAGCTCTTTTCCTCAGATGGTTTGCTTAAACACGAAAAGAACACGCTCAGACTAGAATTTGCCGACTTTGCCGAACAAGCAGGCTTGGCACAAACTGCAATAGCTGTCTATGAAGATGCCCTGCCAGACGACAAAGCTATCGCTGGTCTAGAACGTCTACAAACAAACCCTTACCAACTTGCCAATGCCTTTCAAAAAGCAAGGCTAAACAACTCAGCCCTAAGAGCACTCGGCTCTTTAAAAGCACCATCGATAGATGCACCAGCTTACCGAGCACTACGTGAAAACGATAAAGCACTTCAAGCCTACAACGACTGGCTAGTTGAAGAACCTAACAATTCAACAGCCTTGCTTGGTAAGGCGTGGATTCTTTTTCGTCAAGGCGACTATACTCAAGCAGATGCGATTTTTGCAAGCTTAGCTGGGTCTGACCCGCTACTAGGTCGAGGTTTAATCGCCGAAATTCGCAAAGACTACCAAACTGCTGCTAGTTTTTATACAGAAGGTGGTAGCCAGCGCTATTTGTGGGAACTTGCTGAAATCCTTGAAGGAGAAAATCAAGTCTCAACAGCTTTAGATGTCTATATGGACCTTGCTAGCAGCGCAAGCACCTACACAGATGATGCAGCCTACCGTGCTTATGTACTCGCCCAAAGACAAGGTGATGCAAACCTAACAGCACAGGCTCGAGCCCTGATTCCTGCCAACTCATTTTTCCGTCTTACCTTAGGCGAAACTTTTGATTTAGGACTAACTATCAATCGCCCAATTGGTCAACCTGTACCACCCGTGATAGACCTTGCAGATGCACTGGTACTTGCAGGCAATACAGAAGCTGCCGAAGGTGAACTTAGCTATGCCTTGCGAAATGTGTCTACTGAAGAGGATTTGGTGCTGATTGGCACAAAGCTAAATAGCTTGGGTAGCTACATGGAGGCGGCTCGTAAAGCACAACGCTTTATAGATGGAGGGTCAAAGAACTTAGATGTTTGGAGAATTGCTTACCCACTTGCCTACCCCGATATGGTTTTTGAGCAAGCACAAGTACAAGGGCTCGAGCCTACCCTCATCTGGTCTGTCATGCGTGTGGAGTCTGTGTTCTTCCCAAGAGCAATTTCACGTTCAAATGCCCGTGGTCTTATGCAATTTATTGATTCAACTTGGACATGGATGGCAGAGCGCATGGGCGAAAGCCCTAGCAATCCATATGAACCTGTCGAGAACATCCGCTACGGTGCCGAGTACCTCAGATACCTCATAGATTATTTTGATGGTGATGTCGAACTAGCAGTGCCTGCTTACAATGGTGGTCAAGGGTTTATCAAACGTTTGTATGAAGGCAGTGCGGTAAATCAAAATAAAAGCGAGTATTACACACGTATTGACAAAACAGAAACACGTGAATACTTGCAAAAAGTTTTAGCAACAAAGGAAATCTACAGAATCTTGTACAACAATCCTTAAACATCAAAAAATCCTTACTCAAAGCGCATACGCCTAAAGAAATGTCAAGCTGCTATAACTATGTCTGTATCTAACAGATTAGATTGTTTTGCAGGTTGTACTATACGGACAAATACTTAGTCCAAATATCCTTAAGCTCTTGGTTGCCCCCAAGAGCTTTATTTTTGTATTAGCAAAATCACATTATCAAGCTATACTTAAGCTAAAGGTAAACGTTACAAGAAACGCTAAGCTGCTATAACTATAGTTGTATCTAACAGATTAAGTTATTCATTTAGATTGTTTATACGGATAACTACTCTGTCCAAATATCCTTTAAAAGCCCTTAGGGCTCCTTAGCGCTTTTTCTTTTGCTGAGCATTACAAGTATTCAAAACTATAGTACTCTAAAAAATAGGTACTGCATTTCAATCATCGTAAAGAGCACAACCCTTAGCTATTCCACATCTAATATATGGTTTTTAGTTTTTCTTGATTCGTTTAGAAATAAACGCACTATCATCATCGTAAAATCGCAAAGGCGCATCTTTCCACTCTTTGGCATAGTCTATGCCCACACGGGTAGTAGTAACTACATTCTGGACCAAAGCACCTTGTTCCAGAAAAAGGCTAGTCTGCTTTTCGTCCGTCAAATCCAGTGCATTGTGTTTGCGAGTAATCGACAAAGCTTTACAAAGCTTACCTGGACCATCGGTTTTACCCTCGATTTTTATGCCTTCAACGTTTGCGCCTTTAAGATTTTCCTCTTTAAAATGTTCAAGCGGTTCAACTGCCCGAATAAGTACAGCTTGAGGGTCATCAACCTCGCCAGAAACAATGTTGAACATGTTGTACATGCCATATATAAGATAGACATACACTGTTCCTGCTTTACTGTACATAACTTCTGTACGTTTGGTTCTACCTTTACTGGCATGACAGGCTAAATCATGTGCGCCTACATAAGCCTCTGTTTCTACAATTCTAGCCTTTAATGTATTGCCATCAAGGTTGTGAACAAGAATCTGACCTAATAGCTTTTTAGCTATAGTCTCAGCATCACTTTGATAGAAAGACTCAGGTAGTCGCATATGCCTTTAGAGATTTGTACTTATACTAAACTGAAAGAAGAAAGTCATAATCAATCAGCAGAAAAAGTTGCCTTTAGAACCGAAGGGCACACAAATTACGAAACTTTGCTATGTTTGTGACTATGACATCCATGATTCACTTCGGTATTAGAGCTTTTTGGTCATAAAAACGCTATTTGGATCTTTAGCGTACTCGGCAAAAGGCTCACAGTATTCGAAACCGTATTTTGTATACAAAGCTCTTGCTGGTTCAAAAGCCTCAAAAGAGCCTGTTTCAAGATAAAGTCTTTCATAAGAACGGCTTTGAGCAGTGCTGATGATGTGCTCGAGCATCTTTGAGGCAATCCCTTTACCCCTTTGCCCTTTAGCAGTTCGCATTGATTTTATTTCCCCACTTTGGGCATCAAGCGCTTTTAAAGCACCACTACCAACCAAATCGTCTTCATCCCACATAGACCAAAAGGTAATTTCAGATACACCTAAACCTTCTAAGTCAAGTGCATGAACACTACCAGGTGGCGTAATGGCTTTCATATCTTCAAGATGATCTTTTAGAAAATTGATGATTGCATCACCCGTTAAATTGTCTTCTATTATCTTCAACAAGATTACCTCCTAAAAACAACAGTGCTATAAATAGAAAAAAGAGTAGACCTATTAAGCCTACTCTTTTAAAGTCTTCGAATACAACCTAATTTACATTAGGCTCAAACCTCTGTTACGCATCTTCGTTATACTTCTTCTTATGTAAAACCTTAGCTTGACCAACCCAATCATCACGATCGATACGGTCTTTGAATGCAGCTAGGTTCTCAGAGAGACGGTAACGCTGAGCTTCAGAGAGATTCGCAACACCTTTGAAAGTGTAGACACCAAAGTCATTTAGGGTACGCTCCATCACTGGACCTACACCATGGATTTCTTTGAGGTCATCTGCCTGAATCTCTTTATTCTTGATACGGCGCTTCATGACTTCAGCTTCCGCCTCAGCCTCTTTCATCATACGCTCGTGGTCAGCTTTGCTAACTTTGCGTTCTGAACCAGAAGAGCTACCTGATGAGTCCGATATCGTACCAGAGTATTTAGCTACACCTTTCAAACGCTCATTGTATTTACCGTAGTGAAGTTCACCAGCTTGTGGAATCCACTCATCACGGTCAACACGATCTTCAAAGCCTTCTAGGCTATCCATCAGACGTAACTTCTGTCCGTCATTCATTAGCGCAACGCCTTTGTATGTATAGAAGCCTAAGTCATTTAACTTACCTTCCATGACTGGACCTACACCACTAATACGCTTGAGATCATCTGGTTGAATTTCTTTATTCTTCACTCGACGCTTCATTGCTTCAGCTTCAGCTTCAGCTTCTTTTAACATTCGAGTTTTATCTGCCGAACTCACATTACGCAATGCACTTGTTGAGCTCTTACCTGACGAACTACTGCTTGACGAACTCTTAGCTGATGAGCTACTGCTTGATGAACTACTACCTGATGAGCTACTACCTGATGTACCACTGCTTGATGTACTACCACCTGAGTATCTAGCTACACCTTTCAAACGCTCATTGTATTTACCATAGTGAAGTTCACCAGCTTGTGGAATCCACTCATCACGGTCAATACGGTCTTCAAAGCCATCTAGGTTGTCCATAAGGCGCAACTTCTGTCCGTCATTCATCAGAGCTACACCTTTGTAAGTATAGAAGCCCAAGTCATTCAACTTGCCTTCCATGACAGGACCCACACCACTAATCTTCTGAAGATCATCTGGCTTGATTTCTTTATTCTTAACGCGGCGCTTCATGGTCTCAGCTTCAGCTTCAGCTTCTTTGATCAGTCTTACTTGTTCATCTTTACTGATACTGCCACGGAGTGCTGAGGTACCTGAACCTGCACCATCTAGTGTGCCACTAACACGTGTTCCACCTGATGCTGAAGCTTTTTTAGCAGCTTCCAATTGCGCTTTAAGAGCAGCAATTTCAGAATCTTTAGCCCTAACACTACTTTCAGCAGCAGAAGCTTGCTTCTTCGCACTGTCTGCCTCTGCAGCTTGTGCTTTGAGCCTTGCAATTTCAGCGTCTTTTGATTTAGCGCTAGTTTCAGCAGCAGAAACTTGCTTTTTCGCACTATCTGCTTCTGCAGCTCGAGCCTTTAATCTAGCAATCTCATCGTCTTTAGACTTAACACTGCTTTGAACTGTTGAAAGTTGTCTCTTTGCACTATCTGCCTCAGCAGCTTGTGCTTTGAGCCTTGCAATCTCATCATCTTTTGCTTTAACGCTACTTTGAACAGTTGTTAGTTGCTTCTTCGCACTATCTGCCTCAGCAGCTTGTGCTTTAAGTCTTGCAATTTCATCGTCTTTTGACTTCGCATTACTTTCAAGAGAAACAACTTGTTGCTTCGCTTTGTCTGCTTCCGCAGCTTGCGCTTTCAAACGAGCAATTTCATCATCTTTTGCCTTGAGGTTGTTTGCACTTCCAGCCTTCGCGGCATCTAAGTCAGCTTTAAGCTTTGCAATCTCGCCGTCTTTAGAGGCAGCTTGTTGCTTAGCCTTATCAGCATCACCAGCTTGTGCTCTAAGCTTAGCGATTTCATCGTCTTTTGCTTTTAGCGCATTTGTATTGCTTGATGTTGCATCTTGCTTCGCTTTATTCGCAGCATCTAAATCAGCCTTGAGCTTTGCAATCTCGCTGTCTTTTGCTTTTAGATTATTCTCAGCAGATGCAGCTTGTTGCTTAGCCTTGTCAGCATCGCCCGCTTGTGCCTTAAGCCTTACAATCTCATCATCTTTCGATTTTAGATTAGCCTGAAGTGAAAGTGCTTGCTGAGCACTACTGTCAGCATTCTTGAGACGTACTTCGAGGTCACGAATACGTTGGTCGCTACTTGCAAGTTGTTGCTTAGTCTTATCATTTTCAGCAAGCTGATTTTTGAGTCTAGCAAGTTCATCATCTTTAGACTTAACAGCACTTTGCGTTGTGGTTAGCTGACGCTTCGCATTTTCACCTTCGGTTACTTGCGCTTTAAGTTTTGCAATCTCATCATCTTTCGACTTGATATTGCCTTGTACAGATGTAAGTTGCTGCTTGGCCTTCTCATCAGATGCCTGAACTTGCGCCTTTAAGCGAGCAATTTCATCATCTTTTGCTTTTGCATTACCCTGCAAAGAAGCTACTTGTTGTTTTGCTTG
>CALDTA010000394.1:0-6129 GCA_937924455.1 uncultured Deinococcales bacterium | reverse complement strand
GACCTTGCAGTGGCAGTTTTGGGTACAGAGATGGGTGCTTACTTAAGCTTGACCCATTCTTACTTTTCGCAAACAAAGCGTTCTATCTATGAAATTCGTACGAATATTGTTGGTGGAGACGAAGAAGACCCTGAAGAGCGCTTGGTCATTGACCCGTCTGAATCGAAGTTCTTGTTTATCTATCCATTTGTCAAAACACGTGAGTGGTATCAACTTTCGCAACATGCTCGTCAAGGCATGATGGATGAGCACATTATTATTGGTCGTAAGTATCCATCTATTCGCTTAAATACGACTTACTCATTTGGTATTGATGACTATGAATTTGTAGTTGCTTTTGAAACAGATGAAATGAGTGACTTCCTTGACTTAGTACAAGACTTGCGAGAAAGCACCGTGAGCCTGTACACCTTGCAAGACACACCACTTTTTGCCTGTACCAATATGCGTTTGGAAGAAGCACTTGATTGTCTTGGTGGTCCTGCTATCGCTACAGAAATCGAAGATGATGCTGACAAAGATATTTGGATGGATGTCTGCCCAGTGGAAGAATTTCCAGTTGGTGAAACTAAGACGGTTTACCTCGGTGGTAAGATGGTGGGCGTATACAACATCAAAGGTGAATATTACGCTATGAATAATCGTTGCACTCATGCTCGTGGTCCTCTAACTGAAGGAACTATTGACCATGATGAATGTACTGTGGTTTGTCCTTGGCACTACGGCAAGTTTGACATCAAAACAGGTCAAGCGATTGATGGTCTTGTCAACAAGCCAGTTGAAACCTATCAGGTCGAAATTCGTGATGGTGTTGTCTGGGTTGGCACAAATCGTACTGTAGTCCCTGCCTGAGTAGCGGTTATATATGAGTCCTATAATAACTGCTGTCTTAAATGCGCTTATCCCTATTCTTTTACTGCTGATGATTTTCTTTCGCTTTATAAGACCAAACCAACGCAGTAAAAACCCAAATAAGATTCGTTTAACCATTGGTTATGTGCTTATGACTATTTGGGCAGTCTTTGCTGTTATTGCTATTCAAAGATTATTTACTGCCCTAGCTTGAAAAAGAGTGCAGTCTACTTGACGGAGTTAGCTGTAAATCTTAGATAGGCTAGTCAAGCTATTTGATGTTAATGGTATTTGCATTATTAATTCCAGCACGACCGATTCTGTTTTGATGTTCATGTTGACTTTAACTATGCCTTAAACGGTAATACGAAAGCGTTTCTTGCTGCTGGCATCTTTTTTTGCAACTGCCATAAGAAATATATTGATGGAGAAAGAACTGAAAATGAGTGTACTAATATGAGCGTAAAAGGCGCACAATCAGCGGATGCACCCCGCTTTGATGATGAAGCAAAAAAATACGATGCCATTCTTGTCATGAGCTTTGGTGGACCAGAAGGTCCAGATGATGTGATGCCATTTTTGGAAAATGTGACCAGAGGTCGTGGTGTGCCAAGAGAGCGTCTTGAAGAAGTATCTCATCACTATATGGAATTTGGTGGCAAGAGTCCTATCAATGATCAGAATTTGGCATTGATTGAAGCCCTTAAAGCTGAACTGAAAGCAAATGGACCTGATTTACCGATTTATTTTGGTAATCGTAATTGGCACCCAATGATTGAAGACACCATGCAGCAGATGAAAGATGATGGTGTCAAGAATGCGGTTGCTTTTTTTACCAGTGGCTTTAGTTGCTATTCGGGCTGTAGGCAGTATCGTGAAGACATCATCAGAGCGCAAGACGCTGTTGGTGAAGGTGCGCCAGAGGTTGATAAGCTTCGTGTGTTTTATAACCACCCAAAGTTTTTAGAACCTGTTGCCGATAACATTCGCACTGCGCTTGAAGCTTGGTCAGAGGTTGAGCGAAAAGATGTCCAGCTTGTTTTTACAGCACACAGCATACCGATGGGTATGGCTAAAAATAGTCAGTATGAAGTGCAGTTGAAAGAGGCTTGTAGAATTGTTGCTGAAGATATGTTCGAGACGCAAAATTATGAGCTGGTGTATCAAAGCAGGTCAGGTCCGCCGCAGGTGCCTTGGCTCGAGCCCGACATCCTAGACTACATGAACGAACTCGCAGCCAAAGATGTAAAAGACATGGTCATCATCCCAATTGGCTTCGTAAGTGACCACATGGAAGTCCTTTTCGATCTAGACACTGAAGCAGTCGAACTAGCCGAAGAGTTGGGCATCAAGATGGAACGTGCAGGCACAGTTGGCGTAGCTTCAGCTTTTGTAAGCATGATTCGTGACTTAATCGTTGAGCGCATGACAGAAAGCCCAGAGCGTCCTGCTCTTGGTAATCGTGGTGCAAACCATGATGTCTGTCCAGTAGGTTGCTGTCTACCTGGTGCAAGACCGTCCAGACCACAAACAGCTCAGGCAACGGACTAAACTATAATGGATTTAAGTCAAAGCCGTTTTTTAAAAGCATGTAGGGGAGAGCCTGTTGATACAGTACCTGTTTGGCTGATGCGTCAAGCTGGTCGCTACATGAAAGAGTACATGGATATTTCTCTGCGTGTTGGTGGCATCACTGGCATCATCGCAGACCCTGAGCTTGCTTGCGAAGTTACCCTTCAACCTATTGATGCTTTTGGGTTAGATGCTGCAATTATTTTTGCCGATATTTTACCGCCACTTGCAGCGATGGGCTTGGAGTTAGAATTTGTCAAAGGTGTAGGACCAGTTATCCATAATCCTGTGCGTAGTGCTGCTGATGTAGCGAAGCTTCATATGCCAGTGATTGAAGAAGACTTAGCCAACACTATGACTGCAATCAAACTAGTTCGTCCAGAACTTGATAGTCGCAAAACCCCATTGATTGGTTTTAGTGGCGCACCTTTTACTTTAGCGTCCTATGCTATTGAAGGTGGTAGTTCTAAGGACAAAATCAATGTGAAGCAGTTCATGTATACCGAGCCAAAAGCATGGCATGAACTCATGGATAAGTTTGCAGACATTGCAGGTAACTATTTGCTAGCTCAAGCGAACGCAGGGGTACATGCATTACAGCTATTTGATAGTTGGGTAGGCGAGCTTAGTCCAGAAGACTATAGAACGTATGTACAGCCGTACAGTAAAAAGGCTTTAGACATTGCTGCACAATCTGGTTTACCACTGATTCACTTTGGTACAAATACCAACGGAATGCTGCCAGACATTAAAGCTGCTGGTGGTGATGTGATTGGGGTAGATTGGCGTATAGATATCGATAAAGCTGCCGAGATTCTCGGCGACGATACGGTTATTCAAGGTAATCTTGACCCGATTGCGCTTCATGCGCCTTGGCCTGAATTAGAAAAGCGTACCAAGCTTGTGCTAGATAAGATGCAGGGGAGAGATGGTTTCATCTTTAACCTTGGGCATGGGATTTTGAAGACTACGCCAGTTGAGAATGTGAAGCAGTTGGTGGAGTTTGTGCATGAGTATAGTGCTAAAGCTTAACTAAATTCAATACGTCTGATTTCTCTAAGAAGCCACTTCAACTTGAAGTGGCTTCTGGTGTTTGTGTGGGTAACAGACGTGAATCTGCTAACGCTGCTGTTCTATGTCCAACCCCTTTCAAATAAGTTTCATCAGACGCAAAAGCCATAAAAACATCAACTGATTTATGTTGGACTAGCATGACAACATCCCATTGTTCATCATTTGGACCAATTAAAAATTGATTGCTATTTCCAAAGAATAGTACTTTACCACCTAACTTTTCTAACAATGGACTTGTGTTACGCATGTAGAGGTCGTAAGCTTCTTTGCCTGAAATAGGTTTGGATGGTGCTAACTCTGGTGAGGTGCTATAGTCTGCTTCTTTATTAAATCTTAAAAGGTTCAGCATAATGATTTCGCCTTTTAGTTGCTGCATTAAGAAATCACGACCTTGGTTTTGTGTTACATCTAAATATGATTGACGAGTGTTAGACATTACCTTTTCCTTTATTTTCTAAACTGATTTATCATCAGATTTTGATTCATGAAAGTTTCGATTTGACTATTGTCGTGACCAGCAACCTGATAAATTTCAGGATGTTCCTGACTTAGTTGATTTAAAAATGTCAGTTGTGCTGATAGGATTTTACGATCTTCTTCTTTCAAAAAAACTTCAGTGATGAGTCTAGGTCGAAGTGTTGGCGTTTGAACACTAGCTTCGTGCCATGCTATGTCACCTAAAAACAAGAACTCTTTACCATTAGTTAGTTGTACATAAACCATGAGACTGCCAGGTGTGTGACCTGCTGCTTTTATAAGGACTATGCCAGGTGCTATAGCTTTATAGTCCACAAAATCTATAACAGTGAGTTTTTCTAGTATGCCAGTTGGAAAGCGTGGTCGAATCGTGTCTGGAGAAGTGATTTGTTCTTGGGTTAATAGAAGTTTTGGCAATAGCACATCCAGATTTGGAGAATTGACGATGCCACCGATATGGTCGTAATGCTCGTGGGTGACGACGATTGCAGTTGCGCTTTCTAGAGCTGATTGCATTCTTGCGTAGGGAGTGGGGTAGAAGTCGGCTCGAGCCGAGGCTGCCATCTCTGAATCATAACCAGTGTCTATAATCACATGACCATTAGTTGAAGCAAGCTTAAAGGAATATACACCCATAGGCATAATTTCAAAGCCAGTTCCTGCTAAGGACAAAGTTCTAGGGAAGTAGAATTGTGCTACTTTTTCAACTTGTATTTCGTTGGGCTTTTCGCTGTCGAGAGAGCTTGCTAGTTGGCGGATTTTGGGAATATCGAGGCTATAGCTCGAGCCCCCTTCTAATCTTCCATCCAATAGGAATACAAAAAATAGAACAGCAAGCAAAGCAAGGATAGAAGCTAAAACAATGAAAAAACGTTTCATCGAACTAACCATGAATAGTGAAAGGAAGACCTAGATTGTTGCTGATAAATAGTTGCCATGAAAACTCCTTAAGTGCTTCATCTTGAACCCACTAATATAGATGAAAAGAAAGTTTATGACTGTTGATTTGCTTTTTATAAAGCTATAAAGGGTGAAATCTTCTTTTGTGGGTGTGGGCAGCCCTAACGGCCCAAAAGGAGTATAGGCTATGTATTGGGATTTGGCAAGGCTCAAACCACTTTTCTCTCTTTCAATATTTGAACACTCTTAAAAATTAAGGTAGTATATACCATGCAGGCTAAAACGACTTTTTCACTTAAAGACCAACTATTTAACAAAGAAACAGTAAGTTACTTGAGTCAGTTGATTAGTGCGGTTGATGCTGATTTTGACGCTAAGAAATTTAATAAAGATGTGTTGCAGGTGTTTCCAGAGCTCGAGCTCAAACAACGCATCACACATATTGCCACTTGTCTAAAAGACCATCTAGCAGATAATTACAGAAAAGCAACTAAAGTATTATTAAAAGCCTTACCTCCAGAACTTGACCCTGACAAAACAGACGATGATTTTGGAGAGTTTATCCTTGCACCAGTATCTGAATTTGTAGCTATGTATGGCTGCAATGCTAAGGATTTAGATTTCTCTTTAAAAGCTCTAAAAGAAATGACGAAGCGTTTTACAGTGGAAGGTCCTATCCGTTTTTTTATCAATGATTTTCCTGAACAAACCATGACCTTTTTAAATGAATGTGCAAAAGACGATAATTATCATGTTCGCCGTTTAGCCTCAGAGGGTACTAGACCAAGTTTGCCGTGGGCGCAAAAGCTAGTAATTGACTATAAAGAACCGTTAGCTATATTAGATATGCTCTACAGTGATTCTACTCGCTACGTAACACGCTCAGTTGCAAATCACCTAAACGATATTGCCAAGTTAGATCCCAAACTTGTTATAGATACACTCAGCCGTTGGCAAAAAGAGAAGAAGCAATCTGAAAAAGAAATGGCTTTTATAACAAAACATTCGCTTCGTACTTTGGTGAAAAAAGGAGATAAGAATGCGCTTAAAGTGTTGGGTTATGGCACAAAACCAGATATTCAGATTATCGCATTTGAAAGCTCGACCCCTGAAGTAGTTGTTGGGAATGCCTTTGAGTTTGAGCTTGAAATTGAGTCGAATAAAAAACAGAATCTGATGATTGACTACATAATGCATTTCTACAGCGAAGCCAAAAAGCCAAGTACTAAAGTATTTAAACTCAAAGAAGTTTCT
>CALDTA010000393.1:0-2944 GCA_937924455.1 uncultured Deinococcales bacterium | reverse complement strand
TGATGCAGTGTTTCTAGTGCAGTGCTGGTGGCACATTGTTCTAGTGCATTATTCTAGTGTAGTGCTGATGGTGTATTGAACAGCTAGGGTATTGAACAGCTAGGAACTAAGTCAGGCTTGAGCTTTTGTGAAAATGTGCTATACGTATGCACCTTGTAGGCGTTTTGCAGTTTTTTCCAATACGTTTCAAAAATGCGTTCTGAAAATGTGCTACGCCTGTTTTATTCGCCAAAATGCTGATGACCTCTGTATAGGATAAATTTTGGAGACACTAAACAACCCACTTTTAAAGCTCTCTAATGTCAATGGCTTGCTCAAAAAGTATGGCTTAAAGGCAGATAAATCTTTTGGGCAGAACTTTTTGATTGATGCTGCTGTATTGCAGGCAATTGTTAATGCTGTTGCGCTTGATGACGAAAGTAATGTTTTAGAGATTGGTCCAGGTCTCGGTGTTTTAACTTACGAGCTTGTGCAGCGAGCTAAGCAAGTGACAAGTTTAGAGCTAGATGCTAGGCTTTTTCCCCTGCTTGAAGAAAGTTTAGCTAAACCTGAAAACCTCGATATTATCCACACAGATGCGCTTAAGTATGATTTTAGTACTGTTCCTGCTAACAGCTATTTTGCTGCAAATTTGCCTTATAACGTAGCTACGCCAATTATTGGCAAGGCTCTGGAAAGTGGACGTTTTAAACGTTTGGTCTTTTTGGTACAGCGAGAGGTAGCAGAACGTTTAGCAGCTCCGCCAAATAGCAAAACTTTTGGCGCGCTTAGTTTAGTTACGCAGTACTTTGCAAAAGTAAAAGTTGTTAGGCATGTAAAAGGAACAGCCTTTATGCCACCGCCTGCGGTGGAAAGCAGTGTTGTTCGATTGGATAGGCTAGAGGGTATTGAACCTAATCCTGAGCTTTTCGAATTTATCTTTACTGGCTTTAAGCATAGGCGTAAGACGCTTAAGAAAAATCTTTTGATGGCTGGGTTTGATAAGGACAAAGTTATTGGGGCACTTGGGCAAGTAGGGGTTGAGGAGTTGGCTCGAGCCGAGTCTCTCCCCCTTGAAACCTTCAAGCAATTATTCTCTCTCTTGAGAACCTAAATTCAAAGCATCAAAAACCAAACTGACATAGTGCTGTGTAATCTCAACCTCTTAGGTCTATCAACACTAATCCAGAATTGAATCTTTTATCGAGGAAACATAAAACAGCGCATCTTCAAGGTGAGCTTTCATCTTTTCCCTTGCTTCCTCAACATCCTTATTTTCGATAGCCTGAATAATCTTCTCGTGCCCTAAAATAAAGTTATCAGAAACCTCTTTATCAGTAAGTGCTTTTTGCCGTGCAGGTGCAAAGCCTTCCATCATCAGATTAACAATACCCATCATGACTTCACTCAGCAGTGGATTATGTGCTGCCTGAACAATCTTCATATGCAGTGCTGTATCTGATTTATCAGCGTTTTTCTTTTGCTCGATATCTTCAGTGATTTCTTCGTGCATTAACCATAGTTGGCGTAAATCGCTTGCTTTACGACGTTCAGCAGCAAAGCCAACTGCTTGCACTTCTATAACTTGGCGCACCTCATAGACATATTCAACCTTTTTAAAATCATTGGGTAAGCGTTGCAGAGCAGGTTCTAGACTTGTCTGAATATCCAGCTTGGTTACAAAAGCACCACCACGTGGTTGTGTTTCGATTAAACTAGCACCTTCCAAAACAGCTAAAGCCTTACGAACTGAACTACGGCTCACAGAAAAACGTTCGCAAAGTTCACGTTCTGACAAGAGTTGGTCGCCAGCTTTCAAATCGCCACTATGAATCAAGTCTTCAATATAGTTGACAATCTGGGTATATTTCACCGTTTTGGCTGCGTTTTGTTTGGCAATATCATTGCTCATTAGGCTTATTTTATTTGATTTCTAAAGGGTTTTGCTAAGTCATAAAAGATTTTATCAAATACTTTGCTTGAACTCTCAAGCATTCTCTGCTACACTTTTTGAAATACACTGGTAATACCAAAGAATACATGTTCGCAAAATACTTACTCCTTTGGACTTAAAAAATATCTAGTAGTCACTTATTAGGTAGCTAATAATTTAAGAAAGGTATCTATGTTAACGCTTACGAGGGAAACAAACCCAGTAGATTCAAACCCAGTAGATTTAAATACCGTAAACATCACAAACGTCAACACAACTAGTGAAGCTAATCAAGTGCTACCCACAAATCCTTTTTCACTACGTGAGCGTTTTGAGCAACCTCAAGGAACAATTGCGCTTTCAGCGATAGATGCACTGGTACGAATCCTTATTGAACAAAGAAAAGCAGACATGCGAGCGAAGCTAAATACTGCTGCCTTTGTGTCTGGCTATCCAGGTTCACCTTTAGCTGGTTATGACTTAGCTTTAAACAAACAAGCTAAGTTACTTAGTGAGTACGACATCCATCATCAACCTGCGGTGAACGAAGATCTTGGGGTTTCCAATGTTCTAGGGTCACAAATTGCGAATTTATTGCCAGATGCAAAATATGATGGCGTCTTAGGACTTTGGTACGCAAAAAGCCCCGGCATAGACCGTAGCGCAGATGCACTTAGACATGCCAATGCTGCGGGGGTGGGTCGTTTTGGTGGCACAATAGCACTGGTTGGGGATGACCCTTTAGCAAAATCTTCTTCTTTGCCTAACAGTTCTGAAAACTTGATGTATGACTTGGCTATGCCAATCTTATCGCCAGGTACAATTGAGGAAATCCTTTCGCTTGGGCGTTATGCATTTGAGCTATCTCGCTTTTCTGGGGCTTGGTCAGGGTTTAAAGTTTTAACCAATCTTGCGGATTCATTTGCCACTGTAAGGTTAGATGCTTTACAGCAACTTGTTATTCATAAGCCACACTTTAGAGTAGAGAATGCAGTGAGTGGTCAGGTGTGGCAGCACAAGCAAGTTATGAAC